>JAEWZA010000448.1 GCA_023395575.1 Bacillota bacterium | reverse complement strand
TAAATTTAATATATTCTATTTTATTGTATTTCCGAAATCAATTTATTAAGTAGATATAAAAATTTTGCCGTCAAAGCATAACTTTCTACTTAACGGCAAAAACAAAGAATTAATTTATATAATTATTAACATCCTTAAGGGTTATTCCTTGATGCAAAGCCATATTAAGACCATTCGCCACTACCTTTGATACTCTGTTTATGATATCATCTATTTCCTTTGGTGTAACTATTAAATGTCCAACAAAAGGGTTTAAGGATTCCTTTAGCAGTGCATATTTTTGGTCTCTGTCTAAATTCTTCAGCATATTATAAAAATCAGTTCCTTCAGGAGCTTCCTTTATCATACTGTCAATGACCAAATCTATAGCATCATTTGTTAACGTGGCAGCGTCAACTACCGTTGGAACTCCAATAGCAATAACAGGCATACCTACTGTGCTCTTACTTATTTCCATCCTTTTGTTGCCCACACCACCACCTGGTGCTATGCCTGTATCAGCAATTTGTATTGTTGTGCTGACACGTTCCAT
Organism: Bacillota bacterium; assembly: GCA_023395575.1. Taxonomy (GTDB): domain Bacteria; phylum Bacillota; class Clostridia; order Acetivibrionales; family DSM-1351; genus Ruminiclostridium. The sequence goes on along the minus strand of JAEWZA010000448.1, from coordinate 8,511 downwards.
ACTTCTGGCAGCCAATGCATCTATTGCTATTAAAACATCAGGCTTTACTCGTTCTACTATTCCCTTTACTATTTCTCCAGTTTCAATTCCTGTTATTCCGAGAACTCCTGGAGATACAGCACATACAGGTCTTACTCCCTTATCCACATGCTCAGGCACATATTCTAAAAGATGCTTCGTTACCATTAGGTTTGAGATTACTTTTGGGCCAAGTGCATCAGGCGTAACATTCCAGTTTCCTAATCCAATAACCAAAATTGTAGAATTATCTTTTAGCTGCAATAATGAAATAAGTTCCTTTGCCATATAATCAATTGCTTTTTCATTTATTTGAGTGTCATCATCCCTTAAATGTGGGATTTCCAAGGTAATATAATTACCCATTGGCTTGCCAATAGCGGCTTCACCTGTTGGCGAGGTTATACGAACTCTAGTAATCTTAACCTCTTCATCTCCAGAATTTTCCAAAAGCACACCTGGCGGTGTTTTATTCTCCTGTGCTTGCTCCTTTGCTTCACTGCTATTTATAAATATTTCGTGTGCTTCAATTACCAAATCCGTAATCCTATTTGAGCTGTTTATCATAAAAAGTTTGTCCTTTCATATTTACTAAAAAGATTCTACTATTATTATTTCAAATAAAAATATTTTTAGTATGAAAGTCAAAATTCTGTTCAAACTTATCAACAAAAAGTTGGGTTAGCCAGTACTAAACCTTTAAATCAGCTCCAATTACTCCAACAATTTCACCATTTTCAGATTTTATTGGTATTGAAATTGTTATACATGGATTTTTACTAATTGCAGATACATAAACTGGTGAAACAAAGTCCTCTCCTTGGAAACTTTTTTTGAACCACTCTCTTACATTTGCATTAGCAATACCTGCGTCCGGTATTGAGCATATAAATCTGCCTTTTGCATCGTTACTCCATATTGCTTCCATAAATTCAGATTGGCTCAATAAATTTTTCATTTTATCTCTATGTACATTTTTATTAATCTTCTGTATGTCAGGGATTAGTGCCAATTCCTTGATAACTTTAAACATCTCAGCGACTTTATTTTCTTTCTCTTCATTATCCAAGTACATATTTGCCAACTCAGTTGCATCAAATAATCCAGTAAGGTTTTGATAAGCTTCATTTAAGCGGATACTCATTTCTGCAATTTCCTGTATATTATCCTTTTGCTTAAATATAGAGGCTGTAACCTCTTCTACCCTTGTAGCATTAATAGCTACAAGCTTTTCTACAGTATTCATTTCTCCGACTATTTGATTCGCATATTCTGATTCACTCTCAGATAAGCTAACAATTTTCATAGACATATTGAGTACTTCATTGAAGGATTTATTTATGTTTTCTAAATTCTGCCCAATGCTCTTAGATACATTAACACCTTTTTCTACCTTAATGGCATTTTCTTCTACCACTCGGTTTACACTGCTTACCTCTTCTTGAATACTGCTAATTAGTGTATTAATTTCCTTTACAGCATTCTCACTTTCTACTGCCAGCTTCCTGATTTCCTCTGCCACAACAGCAAATCCTTTTCCAGCTTCACCAGCTCTAGAAGATTCAATCGACGCATTTAGCGCCAACAAATGTGTTTGTTTTGAGATGCTGTTAACTGTATCTAAAATCTTAATAATCTCTTTAGAGCTATTTGAAAGCAAATCCATATACTTAATTGTGACGTTTGAAGAATCCTGTATTTCAGCAATGGTATTTACAATTTTATATATTTCATCCTTACTTGCATTAATCACTGTTCCTGCAAAAGAATTAATTGATTGCAGCTCAGTAGATATACCTTTTGTATCCTCAACAAGAATAATGACATTTTTTATGCCTTTTAGAATGTTGCTGACATTGTCATTCACATTCTCGTTCAAATTTGCCATTTCAAGTGTTTCCGCATAAACCTGTTGAGAAAAGCTATTATTTTCATCAATATTTATACATAATTGCTCTGAAACAGAAGCTACCTGACTAGAGGATACATATAACTCAATATTTAGCTTTTTCAAATCCATTCTTAATTTATTAATAAACGCATCCTTTTCTGCAATTAACCTTTTGTTGCGATAAATTAAAACTCCAATTACTATTATAGCTGAAAGTAAAGCTGCAGATAAAGTTACTAGCAGGACCTGCGATAAATTATACATTATTATTTAGCCTCCTTGAATGGTAACAAAAAAGCGTGATAGCTCCACACTAATCACGCCATTGTACTTAGTTAAATTTGTTTAAGTTGATATTTAATTTTTTACTTCTTCAGTTTATTTTACGTAGGTGAATTGTACCATAATAAAATTTTCTTTTCAAGTATAATAAATTGCTGTATACTGTCGAACATAGAAGGTTTACCCTACTTAAGATTGATCAGGTTGAACATCTGCAATTTTAGTTAGAAAAGTTGAATTAATAATATACTCAAATAACTACTGTACCAATAGATTTTATATACGAAGTTTGAGTAATATATATAAAAGCAGGATTAGTAACATTTATTTCACAAAAAATAGAAAATTCTAGGTTTATGCTTGCTTTTTAAAATTTTTCATGGTAAAATATCATCTGTTACGGGCAAGAAGCGGTTTCTTAACCGATTAAATATTATTAGTAATTTTTGCTCATGAAATAAGCGAATTTAGGCTCGCAGGAGGTGAATAGTTTGCCAAACATCAAATCAGCAATAAAAAGAGTTAAGGTAACTCAGACTAAGACTTTACAGAACACTATCAAAAAGTCAGCTCTTAAGACTTCTATTAAGAAATGTAAAGAAGCTATTGCAACTAAATCAGATGCAGCTTCTGATTTATACAAATTAACTACAAAGGATATAGATAAAGCCGTAGCTAAGAATTTACTTCACAAAAACACTGCTGCGAGAAAGAAATCTAGATTAGCAAAATCCTTAAATGCAGCAAAATAATTTAAATTATGAAACGAAAACTCAGGTATTTTCCTGAGTTTTTATTTTTATAATAAATACTTAAGCAAGTAGTATTCATCTAATAATTCTACCGCACCAATAGATTTTATGTGCAAAGCTTGCGTTAAGTATCAATATATATGCTTAAACAAATTTTATAAACACCTGATTGGCTAAATCTAAGCCTAACCGAGTCAGACTTACCCTTTCACCACTTATCTCAATTAGATTATTTTGCTGAAGCTCTTTAAAGCTCTCTTCATACATACTAAACATATCTTGACCAAACAATTTTTTAAATTCTGAGTTATTTATGCCTTGGTTAAGTCGCAATCCTAAAAACATATATTCAGATACCTTGTCGGAAAACTCCATTTGATATCTCTCTTCTACTGGTTTTAAACCCTTCTCCATGAAACTAATATAACTTTCCATAGTATATTTATTTGAAAATCTTTCACCTTCCAAAAGCGAATGTGCTCCTGCCCCTAACCCCAAGTAATCAACGCATTTCCAGTATGTCAAATTATGCTTGCATTGATAGCCTTTCTTTGCAAAATTTGAAAGCTCATATTGCATAAACCCATTTTCCTTCAAAAAATCAATGGCATAGTGATACATATTCCTATCAAGCTCATCTTCTACCTGAGTTAACTCTCCACTTTCAAGCATATCACCAAACCTTGTTCCCTCTTCGATTTTCAAGCTATATGCAGAAATATGCGTAATATCTAACTCCACTAATACTTTTAAGGTTTCTGCCCAATCCTCCATTGTCTGACCTGGAATTCCAAATATAACATCTGCATTAATATTAGTAAAACCTGCCTTTTTTGCTAGTTCCACACTTGCAATAAAGTCCTCTTTTGAATGACATCTGCCTAAATACTTCAATAGCTTGCTTTGATAAGCCTGAAGCCCAATGCTTATTCTATTGATTCCACTTCTTCGGTATGCATTCAGCTTTTCAACATCAAGGGTACCTGGATTACTTTCTATACTTATTTCACAAGTCTCAGAAATATTAAATTTTATTTTACATAAATTAAGAACTTCGATAATATACTTTTGATTGACACTAGAAGGAGTACCTCCCCCTATAAAAATTGTATCAACTAAATTGTATCTCATTGTATTATAGTAAAGCTCTATTTCCCTTTTCAAAGCTTCAAAATAGCTCTCTGCTACATCAAATCTTCCTGCATATGAATTAAAATCACAATAGTTACATTTAGAACTGCAAAAAGGTACATGTATATATAGACCTGTCTTAGTCATTGGTGACATTACTTAAATCTCCTTAATTAATTTCCGCTAACCTATCACTCACTTAAGCAAATGCTTCAAAGCCAACATTTTCCCATCTCAAAATCCGTCATATTGTGACATTCTTTATTATTTTCTGTACTTATATTAACATATTATGTTATGATATACTAGGTTGTTGTTATACTAATAGTATAATATTTGAAATTTTCTACCTTCGTAGTTAAAATTGTAGATGTAGGAAATCTTATCAAATGAATGTTAAATCATAATTAAAAATATTACTAAAGGTGGTGCTAAGTCCATGTCAAAAATCAAACACAGACATGGACATTATAATGGAAAACAAAATAATGGAAAACAAGATACTAGACAATAAATCCTTTTACAAAATGGCTTTTTCGCTTATAATGCCAATGGCAATGCAGAACTTGATATCGGTTGGAATAAACTCTATAGATGTGCTTATGTTGGGAAGTGTTAGCGAAACAGTACTTTCTGCTGCTTCTCTTGCCGGACAGGTTCAGTTTATTATGATATTGATTTTCTTTGGTTTAACCTCTGGCGCTGCCGTTTTAACTGCTCAATATTGGGGAAAAGGCGATAAATCAACTATTGAAAAAGTCATGGGTATATGTATGAGATTTTCAATAATAATTGGTGTATTTTTCACAGCAGCTGTATTGCTATTTCCAGCACAAATCATGCGTATCTTCACCAATGAAGCCCCTGTTATTGCAGAGGGTGTTAAGTATTTGAGAATTATTGCATTGTCATATATTTTTATGTCTATTACAATGATTTATTTAAATGTAATGAGAAGTGTTGAGAGAGTGATGGTTTCAACAGTTGTATACCTTATTTCTCTTATTGTAAATGTAACACTTGCGTCAATGTTTATTTTAGGTGCATTTGGATTTCCAAAGCTAGGTATCACAGGCGCAGCTATTGCTACTATAGCAGCTAGAGCAGTTGAGCTTATTTGTGTTATCATATATGCAAAGAAGTTCAATAAGGTTATACAATTCAAGTTTAAGAACCTATTTGTACGAGATAAAATTATTTTTAAAGACTTTCTTCGATATTCTATTCCCGTTACACTTAATGAGCTTATGTGGGGTACAGGAGTAGCTATGAATGCTGTTGTTATAGGCCATTTAGGAAGCTCTGTTGTATCTGCAAACTCAGTTGCTCAGATTACAAGGCAATTGGCAACCGTTATTGCCTTTGGTATTGCTAATGCAGCAGCAATAACCATTGGAAAAACTATTGGTGAAAACAACATGGAAGCTGCAAAGGTTTATTCGAAACGTTTTATTAAACTTAGTATAGCAGCTGGTTTGGCAGGTGCATTAGTAATTTTGATTGTAAGGCCTTTTTTAATGTCTTCTCTCAATCTAAGTGCTACTACTCAAGGCTATCTTTCAATAATGATGTTTGTAATGTCATATTTTGTTGTTGCTCAAGCATTAAATACAACTCTTATAGTTGGCATTTTCCGTGGGGGCGGAGATACAAAATTTGGTCTGTATCTTGATGTTGTCACAATGTGGGGAGGCTCAATTCTAATAGGTGCGATAGCTGCTTTTATTTTCCATTGGAGCGTACCTGTGGTATATATAATATTGATGAGTGATGAAATCATTAAAATTCCACTGAGTATTTGGAGATTCAAAAGCAAAAAGTGGCTAAATAATGTAACAAGGGATATAGTTTAAGGAAAGTAAAGAAACAAAATAAGTTTCTTGAAATAAACCAATAACTACATTATAATATAAATGTAATTTAACATACGCAACAAGCTGCGAGGTTTTTCTTTCAGCGAGGTGCATCGCAAAATTTAATACTGCATATTTACAAATTAATTGTACTGATGCAAGAGGGTTCTTCCCAATTGTTAAGGCAAGAATATTTATAAGTATAACAAATTATGCTCTATTTTTATAAAGGGTTATTCATAGATATGGATTTCTTCTTTATTGATTAAGCATCTCCTTTATTTGTATAAGGAGTAATTCTTTATTTAGAGTTTAATTTTCTAGACTATATTATCCTTGTGCCTTACGGTATAAGGATTTTTTATTTGTAATTATACAATTAAGTTCAAAAGTTTTATTAAAGGAGGTTTGACTCCACCGTTGTTAAGCTAAAAAGGTGTGGGATGTAATTATGCAAACAAGAATTGCTGCTGTTAGTATTATAATTGAAAATCCGGATTCTGTTGAGAAATTAAACACAGTTCTACATGACTATAGCCAATATATTATCGGTAGGATGGGTATTCCCTATCAAAAACGAAATATATCTATTATCTGCATTGTAATGGATGCTCCTAATGACGTGATTAGTGCATTATCAGGAAAATTAGGTATGATACCTAATATAACCGCAAAAACAGCTTATTCAAAGCTTTTTGATGCAGAATAGGTGCAATTGGATTATTACCAACTAAATTAGTGCATCACAAAATATCGAACATTAATACACAAGCATAAATATTTGATGTTTACAATTGTTTAATAAGCCATAACTGCTTTTGCCTCAAATCGACACAAAGTACTTATGCAATGCATAACCGCACTTATGCCATACATAATCGCATTAATTTATTTAGTATCAATTTATTTTGTAATAATTCATTTAGTATTAAATCAGTTAATTGTGTAACAAAAACTATTGATAAACTAGTTGCCTATTACCTTTTAGCGAGGCAATATTAGTTAAAATGTTAATAATTTAACAACATATACAACATACTCTTAAACATGAAAGGAGCAAATTTATGAGCTTAAATGAAACACCACGGGCCAACCGCCTGCACATAGGTATATTTGGAAAAAGAAACAACGGTAAGTCCTCCTTAATAAATGCTATTTCAGGACATAATACTGCTTTGGTATCTGATTTGGCAGGCACAACCACAGACCCTGTATACAAAAGCATGGAAATATACCCTATTGGGCCATGCGTTTTAATTGATACAGCTGGCTTTGACGATGAAGGCTCAATTGGCCAATTGAGAGTTGAAAAAACAAAAGAAGCCGCTCAAAAAACAGATATTGCTTTAATTGTATTTAGTGAAGATGAAGTAATTGATATTGAAAAGGAATGGATTGCTGCCTTCAAAAAGAAGAATATCACCTTCATACCTGTTCTGAACAAATCAGATTTAATAAAGGATATCGATGCCGTTAGTAACCATATTGAAAGAAATATAGGAATAAAACCTATTGTAGTGAGCAGTACTAACAAAAATGGAATTGATCAGATAATAACAGCTATAATGCGCAGTCTACCTGAGGATTATGACCTTCAAAGAATCACAGGTGATATTGTTAAGGATGGAGATGTTGTCTTGCTTGTAATGCCTCAGGATATTCAAGCACCAAAAGGGCGATTAATTCTTCCTCAGGTACAAACACTAAGAGAGTTACTTGACAGAAAATGCATAGTTCTAAGTGCTACAACTGACAAGCTGGATGAGGCACTTAAAGCCCTAAGCTCTCCCCCTGCTGTAATAATAACTGATTCACAGGTTTTTAAAACTGTGTATGAAAAGAAGCCCAAGGAAAGCAAGTTAACCTCGTTCTCAGTACTTTTTGCTGGCTACAAAGGTGATTTAGACTATTATACAAAAAGTGTTGTAGCTATTGATAATTTAACTGAAAGCTCAAAAGTACTTATTGCTGAAGCCTGTACCCATGTACCCCTTACCGAAGATATCGGAAGAGAAAAAATACCTGCACTTTTACGTAAAAAGGTTGGACAAAACCTAACCATTGATATCGTAAGCGGAACAGATTATCCAAAGGATTTGACTGAATATGACTTAGTTATTCAATGCGGAGCTTGTATGTTCAATAGAAAATATGTGCTTTCAAGAGTTGAAAAAGCTGCTGAGCAAAAAGTTCCTATGACTAATTACGGAATAGTAATCGCCTATTTATCAGGAATACTTGATAAGATTAGTTTAAAATAAAAATAAAAAAATTTTTAACAAGGGAGTTAAAAACATGTATAACGTAAAATCTATGGACTCAAATGAATTTATTGATAATGAAGAAATTTTAGAAGCTATTAGTGAGGCAAAAAAGCTTGTTAAAAACCAAGCCGAAATAGATAGAATATTAGCTAAAGCTAGGCAATACAATGGACTTACTCATAGAGAAGCCGCTGTGCTACTTGAAATAGATGATGATGAAACTCTTGAAAAAATGTATAAAACAGCACGAGAGGTCAAAGAAGAAATCTATGGAAAAAGAATTGTAATATTTGCACCTCTATATTTATCAAATTATTGTG
>JAEWZA010000337.1 GCA_023395575.1 Bacillota bacterium | reverse complement strand
CATCCTACAGAATTTGAAATTATTACAGCTGTTGCCTTTGAGTATTTCTATAGAAAGAACTGCGATATAGTAGTTTTGGAAGTGGGACTTGGAGGAAGATATGACTCAACAAATGTTATAGAATCACCAGAGGTATGTGTTATAACTACTATAAGTTTAGATCATACAGATAGGCTTGGAAATACTATTGCTGAAATTGCTTATCAAAAGGCTGGAATAATAAAGCCAAATTGTGATACAGTTATTTACCCTCAGAAACCGGAGGCCCAAGAAGTATTTGAGGAAGTGTGTAAAAGCCAGAATTCTGCATTACACAAAACCTGCTTAGATACAGTGAAGTTAACTGAACATAGCTTAGAGGGACAATTATTTAATTATAAAAATTATAAAAACTTGAACATTAGGCTTTTAGGTGATCATCAGATATTCAATGCTGCATTGGCTATTGATGTATGTGAAATTTTAATTAATAAAGGTTTCAATATTGATTATAATAATATTAAGGATGGTTTATCAAGAACAACGTGGCCTGGAAGACTTGAAATAATTAACAAGAATCCTTTGGTTTTAATTGATGGTGCACACAATTTTGAAGGCGGACAGGCTTTAAATGCTGCACTGGACAAGTATTTTGCAGATAAAAACAAAATATTTATTGTGGGCTTCCTTAGAGATAAAGATTATGTAAAGACAATGGACATGCTGGCTAAGAAGGCAAAGCTAATCATAACCGTAACTCCAAACAATGAACGAGCGTTACAATCAAAGGAACTTGCGACTGTTTTGAAGCAATATTCGGATAATGTTAAGGATGGGATTACTTTAGAAAATAGTTTAAAGCTAGCATATAAGTGCATTGATGAGCATAGTATTATTTGTGCTTTTGGATCATTATATATGATTGGAGAAATAAGAAAATTATATATAAATCAGAGGTTGACTTTAAATTTGAAGTAAGATTTCATTTTGATAGCTTTGCTTGAGTTTGGAACAAGAAATGGTTATCCAGGGTCGCAGCTACCCTTATAAAATAATATAGATAAGTGGAAGCAATATGGGTGGCAGACAACATGGGAGGATAAAAGTATTTAATACTTTGAAAGGAGCTAATGTTCATGGACTTAAAACAAGAGATAAGAAGCTTCGGACCTATCGATATAGAAAAATTTGCCCCAAATAGTGAAAAAACAGAAAAGGTTATTAATTCTGTAGAGCTGTATAATAAAGCAATTGAGTATCTAAAAACAGGTAACGAAGATATCGCAATGATTGAGCTTAAAAAAGTGGTGTCTATCAATCCAAATTTCTACGAGGCAGTAAATCTATTAGGTTTATGTTATGCATATACAAATCAATTGGATAAGGCAGAAGAGCTTTTTGGAAGTATTGTGGAGCGGGAGAACAATGCTATAAAAGCAGCAGATTATCTGAATTTTATTAGTATCACAGAAAATGCTTCCGAAAAGAAAATATCCAGATCAAAAAATAAGGCAACAAATTATACCTCAAACAAGCAAGTAAAGGAGCCAGTACAAAAAAGAAGTAGTATTTCAAATGATATACTTGCTGAGAACATTGTATTAGAAAAAATAGGTTCTCAGTTTAAAAAGCCACATACTGCAGTGATTTTAAGTGTATTTAGTGTAATTTGCCTTATAGCTGCAATAGTTCTTTTTTTTGCAACTGCAAGAGAGACGAGAGATGTTGATGTCGCTGAGCAAACAGCTACTGAACAACAGCAGCAGGTAATGGCAGAAAATAATTCGTTTGCAGAATTGGATAAATTAAAAGAGCAGCTTGAAACTGCAAACACAAAGTTAAAACAATATGAGCTTTCAACTCAAATATCCCAAATATCTGCACTCTATAATCAAAAAAATTACATTGAGGCTGCAGACAAATTGATGTCACTTAAAGGTGAAGAACTTTCGGAAGATTTAAAAGAAAAATATAACTCAATAAAAGATAAAGTACTTTTAGGTGCTGCTAATCAATTGGTTACAGATGGGAATTCACTATATAAAAATAAAAAGTATAGTGAAGCAGTTAATAAGCTGGAAAAGTTATTTACTTTGGGCGATAATTGGGATTTTGCTGACAAAGCGTTATATATTCTTGGCAAAAGCTACGTAGAGGTAAATGAACTACAAAAGGCCACTGTAGTATATGAAAAACTTATAAAAGGATATCCCAAATCAGCATATTTAAAGTATGCAAAAGACAGGCTTAAAGCCATACAGTAAGTTTATAGATAATTCTATAAAGATTGCTTATACAAAAAAATATTACATCTAGCATAAGGTTTTATATAAAGCTTATGCTTTTTTGTTAATCTAAGCAGTAATTATATGTATTGCTAATAAAAGAGATTATTTTTATTAAGTTTCAATATTTCTTATATATACGCAAGTAATAAGTCATTATTTAAAAAATCAAATACTTAGGATTGTACAATATACTAATTAGCAAAGAACAATAATATATATACATTAGATACATTTTGTTCTGAGGGGATTTGGAAATGAGTGTTACAAATCGTGCATTAAATATTGTATTTAGTGGAGGAGAAATTAATTCAGTTGCTTTTATTGGAGCATATGAAGAGCTTGAAAAAAAATATAGTATTCTTGGAAATATTGCAGGTGTATCTACGGGAGCTCTTACAGCAGCGTTAATTGGAGCTGGGTATTCAGCAAAAGAGCTAATGAAATTATTAAAGGAATTTGATTTTAATGGTTTGAAGCTCAGGAAGGATAAATACTTAGATATATCAATAGCAGAGAAAATAAGAAATATGACAGAGGGCAAAAGGTCCTTTAACGATAATGATATTTTTACATTACTGCATAAGCAAGACTACCCAGAGCTTCAGTTTGTTGAGAGGGATAACCAAGATTTTAAGGGGACAAGAGGTAATTTTCTCATAAATTTGATTGCTTTTAGTAAAAAGAATGCTTTTATTAGTGGTGACCTTTTCGAAAAATGGGTAGCAGATTTACTTGCAAGCAAAGGAATTTATACTTTTAGTGATTTTAGAGGGGGAATTACTGATAAGGTAAATCCACGTGGATATAAGGTGCGGATGACAGCAGTTGATGCAAATATGGGAAAGGTAATTGTTCTTCCAGACGATATTGCTCTTTATAATATTGAACCTGATAAACTAGAGGTGGCAAGAGCTGTTAGAATGAGTATGGGTGTGCCCTTTATATTTGAACCTGTTACTCAAATGAAAAAAGAAAATAATATCATAAAGCCTCATTATTTAATTGATGGGGGGGTTTTAGATAATTTTCCTGTTTGGCTCATAGATAGTACTCAATCAAATATCATTATTGGTTTAAAATTAATTGGAAAATATTCGAAAGATTTACTTAAGGATGAAAATATTTTAAAAAAATTGCTCTTTGTATCCCATGATACGGGGGTTCCTAAAAATTCATATAATATTGATAATATTGCACACATTATTACTGGTAATCAATCAATTTTTAATTTTGATAACACGGATAATGAGATACAATTTCTATATAATCAGGGCAAAATATCAGTACAAAAGCTTATTTTTGGTATGCAAAAGAAAAATCAAGGGTGGAGAGTGTTTTAAATAAAGGTATATTAGCTTCAAATTGCTTATATTGAGATTGCATTTTTTTTAGATTTATTATATTATTTAGTCTAATAGGTTTTGATAATATTTGTTTTATTATTAATAGATTTGTAAATTTATCCTAATATTCTAAATAGGATGTTTATTTTGTGGGAGGTAGAAATGTTATATAGAAGTACCAGAGGAAATTGTGCAAGTGTCAGTTCAGCAGAAGCTATAAAAAAAGGCCTTGCTGAAGATGGAGGGCTATTTGTACCTGAAAATATAATTCATTTTGATAATGAACAAATTTTAAAAATGAGTGAACAGAGTTATCAAGAGAGAGCTTTAGATATATTAAAAGGATATTTAGATGATTATACTTCAAGTGAATTATTGGATTGTGTCAGTCAGGCGTATACTGCTAACAAATTCGAATCAGATAGCATAGCACCCATACACAAATTATATGAATCAGTTAATATACTAGAACTGTGGCATGGACCTACAAGTGCTTTTAAAGATATGGCACTACAAATACTCCCACATTTTCTTGTAAAAGCGTTGAAAAAAACTGGTGAAAACAAAGAAATTGTTATACTTGTTGCTACTTCAGGAGATACAGGAAAAGCAGCTCTTGAAGGTTTTAAAGATGTTGAAGGTACAAAGATAATTGTGTTTTTCCCCAATCAAGGTGTTAGTGAAATTCAAAGAATGCAAATGGTAACTCAAGAAGGAAACAATACTTTTTCAGTTGCTGTAAACGGAAATTTTGATGATGCACAAAATGGTGTAAAACGTATATTTAGTGATAAAGATGTTCTTGCTTTATTGGAGAACAATGGATATAAATTCTCTTCTGCCAACTCTATAAACTGGGGAAGATTGGTTCCTCAGATAGTTTATTATTTTTCTGCATATGCAGATATGCTTAAGAATAAGGAAATTGAGATTGGCGATAAAATAAATTTTGTTGTACCAACAGGTAATTTCGGAAACATTCTAGCTGCTTATTACGCAATGGAAATGGGCTTGCCAATAAACAAGTTAATATGTGCCTCAAATGATAATAATGTTCTAACAGATTTTATTAATACTGGTATATACAATAAAAACAGAGAGTTCAAGAAGACCCTTTCACCATCTATGGATATCTTGATTTCTAGTAACCTGGAAAGACTATTATACCTAATTACTGAAGGCAATTCAGATATGGTAAATGAATGGATGAGCAAGCTAAATAGTGAAGGTTCATATGAAGTAGACCAAGACACAAAAAAGAAAATTCAAAATATATTTTGGGCTGATTATTCAAATGACAGTGATACTCTTAAAACCATTGAGAGTGTATATTTAGAGACAGGTTATGTGTTGGATACTCATACTGCTGTCGCTGTTGACGTATATGATAAATATGTAATTTCAACTAGTGATATTACAAAGGCTGTAATTGTTTCGACAGCCAGCCCATATAAATTTAATGAGAGTGTTGTTAAAGCTATTTCAGGGGAGGACGCTATTGCTGGTAAGTCCGAATTTGATCTTTTATCAGTGCTTAATGAAAAGTCGGGGCTGAAGATTCCAGAACCACTTAGAGAACTAAAAGACAAACCTGTTCTTCATAAAGAGACCTGTGAACCTGCAAAAATGATAGATAAAGTAAAAGAAACTCTTAAGATAGAAGCATAGAAGTATTTTCTGTTGATATTTTTAATTTTGTAGGAGCAAGGGTGTTGTCAGTTTTTTTCTTTGCAGATTATATTTATTTTATAGCATAAAAGCAAAAGATATATTAATCGGATTATTTGATTAATATATCTTTTTTGGTTGCAAAGAAAATGAAAATGTGCTAATATATCACCAAGGAAATACAATTGTACGTATGACACGGACAGGAGGAAATATGAAACAGGAATCAGTTTTTTTTCTAGTTGATTCGTTTATCTTACCTGAAGTATTTTCTAAAGTAATTGAGGTTAAGAAAATATTAAGTACTGGTAAGATAAAAACTGTCAATGATGCTGTTAAAGAAGTTGGAATTAGCAGAAGTGCTTATTATAAGTATAAAGACTATATATTTCCTTTTTATGAAACGTCAAGAGGAAAGGTTTTAACGCTTTTTTTTGTAGTTGAAGACTTTTCGGGAATACTCTCGAGTATTATTAATAAAATAGCTTCTGCCAAGGCTAATATTTTAACTATTAATCAGAATATTCCGATTAATGGATTGGCTGATGTAACTGTTTCTATTGAAACCTTTGAGATGAAGGATGATATGCAAAAGTTGATGAGCGAAATTGAAAAAATAGAAGGCGTCAGAAGATGTGAAATATTGGCACGATAACAGCTTGAAATTTAAGTTTGTACTAACATTCTGCCTTTTCAAGCTTCAAAAACCACAAGTGGTTTTTGCCAGAGTATCAATGTTTCTGCATGCATTGTGCTTTTTCGAACACCAAAAACGCAAGCGTTTTTGCCAGTTTATGAATGTTTGTACTAACAATCTGCTGTTCTGCATTTTCAAGCTTCAAAAACGCAAGCGTTTCTGGGGTTTGAGAAATGTTTTTACTAACATTCTGCATTTTCAAGTTTCAAAAACTACAAGTGGTTTTTGCGGATTTGAGATATGATTTTTGTACATGGTGCGATTTCGAGCTACAAAAATGCAAGCGTTTTTTCAGTGTAGTTGAGAAATTAGCTGGTATGAGGTGTAAATGGTTAATACAATAATTTTAGTATATTTGTGAGATAGTGAACGTGGGAGGTAAATATGATTAATGTAGCTATTTTGGGGTTTGGGGTAGTAGGATGTGGAGTTGCTGAAGTTCTTAAAATTAACAATGAAAGTATAGCACATCGTGCAGGGCAAGAAATTAGGGTTAAGTGGATTTTGGATATTCGCGATTTTCCTGATAGTCCTTATGCTGATGTATTAACAAAAAATGCAGATGATATATTTAATGATACCAGTGTAGATATAGTTGTAGAGACTATAGGTGGGGCAAAAGTTGCTGCTGATTTTACAAGAAGGGCATTGATGTCAGGTAAAAGTGTAGTAACATCAAATAAAGAACTTGTAGCATCACAAGGTCCGGAGCTTTTGCAGTTGGCAAAGGAAAATGGAGTGAGTTATCTCTTTGAGGCAAGTGTAGGCGGTGGAATACCTATAATACGTCCTCTTAATCAATGTCTTGCAGCTAATGAGATTAATGGAATTACTGGTATACTAAATGGTACTACAAATTATATTTTTACTCATATGAAAAAGGAAGGAAAAAGCTTTGAAGAAGCATTAAAGGAAGCTCAGCAAAACGGATATGCGGAACAAAATCCAACTGCCGATGTTGAGGGACACGATACTTGTAGAAAGCTCGCAATTTTATCTTCGATAGCATACAACGAATATGTTGATTCTGAAAATATATACACTGAGGGTATTACAAAGATTACTACAGACGATATGAAATATGCGGAGGCAATTAATGGTGTAATTAAGCTAATAGCTATAAGCAGAAGGGTTAATGGCAAAATTTTTGCTAGAGTCAGCCCTGCTATTATTTCAAAGGAACATCCATTGGCAAATGTTGAAGACGTATTTAATGCTATTGTTGTAAAAGGTAATGCTATTGGAGATGCTATGTTTTACGGTAGGGGTGCGGGCAAGATGCCTACAGCAAGTGCAGTAGTGGCTGATATAATAGATATTGCCAAGCATCCTGATTTTGGAACAAACAGCGTATGGGTTAGAAATAAGGATAACAATATTCTTGCTATTGAGGAGAGTATGTCTAAATTCTTGGTGATAGTTGATGCTGGCAATATTGAAGAAGCCAAGGAAAATATCTGTACTGTATTTGGTCAAGAGCTAAAGTTTGTTGAAATTAGCTCAAAGAATCAGTTCGCATTTATTACTCCAGTGGGTATGGAAAAAGAATTAAAAAGTAGTATTTCAAAGCTAAAAGAAATGAACTCTATTGATAGTGTTTTAAATGCAATTAGAATAGAAGAGGAATAATTAAAACAAATTTTGTTTTAGATTCTTTACTATTTAGGCTAGGGGATTGATAATGAATAAAATTTCTACAAAAAAATTAGTTATTAATGCATTAATGACTGCTTTAGTATTTTTAATCACATTTTTACCATTTTTGCATATACCAAGTCCAATAGCACAGGGATATTTTAATGTAGGAGATGCCGTAATTATGATTACAGCAATACTTCTAGGCAGAAAATCAGGTTTTATTGCAGGTGCGTTTGGTTCAGCTTTGGCAGATTTGCTCTTGGGTGCTTTCGTTTTTGCTCCTATTACATTTATTGTTAAAGGGCTCGAGGGATATATAGTTGGTGCAATTGCAAACAAAAGCAACAATGATACAAAATCAGTTATCCGAAGAATAGTAGCATTAGCTGTTGGTACTTTGGTTATGGCTTCAGGGTATTTTATTTTTGAGCTTGTTGTATTAAGACTAATTGATGAAAACTTAGCACTTATGACTATTGTTACAGAGTTGCCTGGTAATCTAATCCAAGGAGCTATTAGCGCATTATTAGCATATGTATTTATTACAGTAATCAATAGAACTAATGTTATCTATAAATTAAAATAATTACGTTGGTAAAAAATACTTGACAACTTTAACAACCATAGAATTTTATGTGCGAAAGTTGAATTGGCTTTTAAAAAAGAGCTGTTGCAAAGTAGCAAATTATATATTGCAATAAGTAAGTATACAGAATTGTTATTATGCAACAGCACTTATCATCTAATTCAATGCGTTGTGCTAATTATTTTATGAAACATATAGGATAAATTACTGCTTTACTTGTACTCCCGCACAAACTTATCTAAATGGATTGCTCACAATATATTTGCTGAATTTGTATTGGTTCATCATAGTTAATTATACAGCCTTACCACATTCAGCATCCATGCTTCATTGTCACGGGGGGCTGTTGCAAAACAACATTTTCTATATATCGATGTCTTTTTACTAGAATAGTACGCGAGTATAATATATGTCTATTTGCGAAGCACGGTTAGAAATTGATTCTGGAAATGATAGGTAAAGAACAAGTGTTGTAGCCGACACAGCTACAGGAAGTAGCTGTGAGTATTAACCCGAGATAGGATGTCGAGTGTTATACGGTCAGCGGAAATGATTTTTCTGCACCGCAATTATTTCAGCGTCAATTTCGTGAGCAAGCAATAGATATATATTGCACGGGAGTACTATTCAAGCAGTTTATTATTGATGTATTATTTCTTGTTTTATAACAGGCCATAGAAGACTCAACTGTTATTCACCAATAAATTCAAACAATTTCAGTCCAGAATCAACTATCACATTGAGCTAATTCAATTTTTTATAACATCTACATCTAATTCACATAAATCTTTTGTAACTAATCTAACAGCATATTCCTTATGCTTTTTTAAATTGTCTTTTTCTAAGCAAACAATCTGAATGCCTGTTCTAGATGGACTTCCCGATAATAAAATATTATCTTCAAATATTTGTGCTTTTGATACAGAAAAATTATTTATAAGCAGTCCTATATGATTTTTATCAATGGCTGGGTATTCCTCAAAAAATCCCAATTCAGCACATAAATCAAAAGCCACATCTTTATCTGAGGATAGAACAAAAAGCTTTTTCATGTTAAGATACATTTTTCTTGGGATATAACACCAATCCTTGTCAGAATGTTTTTTCCATTCGGGATGATAGATGGGATTTATATATTCTTTATTATCGTATAAAATATTAAAATTTATGGTGGAAGAACAATTTATGGCATTTTCCAAGTCTATAATTTCACTTAATATATTAGAGGTCTGATATCCTCCATTATATTGGAAGTATATGGGGTTTGATGAATCTGAGATATAGTGTTTAAGCTCCTGCTTAAGACTTGCATTTTCGTCTGCTATATTAGAAACACTACTTATATTCAAAAAAGTTTCTTCAACGGCACCAAAATCATCTGTCCCATTTGGAATCTGAGGGAAGTTTATAGTTTGGTAGTCTAGCTCTAACCCTGTTGGAGTGCATAATTGTATTGAAAGCTGTTGGGCTTCATTTTGTATAGCAATATCATTTATTTTTATCGATATTATCTGAACACCTTTTTTTGTGGGCATTCCAGAAAGGGCTATTTGGTTCCTCAGTTGAACTACTTTTTGTAAATCGAAATTGTAAATCATTATGTTAAGGTGGTTTTGATCATCAATTGATAAGGATGGATAAAAGCCTAATTCTCCTTCCAAATTAAAAATATCATTTGAACTGCCTGAATATATGAAAAGATTATGTCTAGCAGATATTATTTTGCGCGGAAGATACAACCAACCTTGATAATACGCCTGTTTCCATGTATCTGAATAAATTGGGCGTAGGTAATCCTCATTTGTATAAGTAAAAATATATGATAAGGTTTTTCCTTTTTCAAGGACCTCTTTAGGTGTAATTGCAGGAAGTGCACTTGAAATATATATATCTGAAACTTCTCTCGAGTTGCTTTCGAATAGTAATTTGCTTTCTGATGGAAGAATACTGGATAATATTCCTTTCAATTGTCTGTTTTCATTTTCAGGAGATATGACGGATTTAGTCGTGGAATTGTCAACCTCTAAATCTTCAGTAGCATGAGGATAATTTAGCTTTGAAATAAAAAATGCAGCAAGTATGATGAAAAATATAAAAAATATACAAAGAGATAGTTTTTTTCTGCTTGTTATTATAAAAGTAAATCTAAATCTACTCATACTGACCTCCAACGCCAATTCTAGGCATAATATGTTAAACTGTCTAACAACCTGTGTTTCAAAGCATTTTTTCACTAATTATATTTAAGTATTTCTTTGATGAGAGCTAAAATGCCTCCATGATATATTTGTATTCATAAGGGCAATAAGATAGAATTAAAAAGTATTTTATGGCATATAGATGAATAAGGATAAGTGGTAGACATGGAAGGAGTTGTGATATATAATAAGCTGATGGCTAGCGAATTGTCTTAATAAGCTAGAATCTATCGAAATTATATATTGTTGCTCAGTAGCTTTCGAAACGAGCTTCAAGGGAAAATTCAATTAAACTATAACAAATAAATCGGGATGTGATATTTTGGGTAAGCAATTTTTTAATGGAGATAAGTATCAAACAAGCAGAAATGGAAGAATTATTTTTGACAAGCTATTTTTGAATACCAGATGGTATTTTGTATATACTTATGTGAAAGTAATAATACAAGCAAGGCGGTTAGTGGGTAAAGGTAGCTTTAATATGGAGAAGTTCGCCGATTCAAGCTATAGAATCTTTCAAAATATTGAGAACTGTGGCGGAAAGATATTTATCGACGGAATGGAAAATATTAAAAAAGCAAAAGGACCTGTTGTATTTGTAAGTAACCATATGAGTGTATTAGAAACTTTTGTTTTTCCATGCATTATAGTACCTATAAAAAAAATGACATATGTTATTAAGGATGTTTTAACCTCAATTCCTGCTTTTGGACCAATCATGAAAAGTCTTGATCCAATTGTTGTTTCAAGAAAGAACTCAAGGCAGGATTTAATAAAGGTAATTAATCAAGGAAAGGATATTATTGCCAAGGGTAAATCAGTTGTCCTATTTCCTGAAGGTACAAGACGTGTGGAGTTTGACCCGGAAAAGTTTAATACATTGGGCATTAAGCTGGCAAAGGAGACAGGTGTTCCAGTGATACCTATTGCTATAAAGACTGATTTTTGGGGAAACGGAAAGCTGATTAAGGATATAGGTCCAATTAGAAGAAAAGAGCCAATATGTATATCTTTTGGAGAGCCTATTTTTATATCTGGTAATGGAAAAGCAGAACATAAGCAGGTATTAGAATTTATAACAAAAAGGATAAATGATTTCAAGAATATAAAAATCTAATATATTTCTGTTAGCGTAAATAGTAAGAAAATACTTATTTATAATAGAAATAAAAAAATTAATTTAATAAACTTACTAATGTTTCATTGGTCAATGTTTCATTTTATACAGAACCCTATACTTTATATTGCAAAAATTAAATAAACTAAAAAAGTACTGCATATTACGAAAATGATATGCAGTACTTTTCTATAATTAAATATTTATTTTTTTTAAAATTGTATACGTATTCATAATAGAATCTACTTCGATGAACCATTACTAATTTAAGCTATTATTTCGTCAACGAACCATTGAAAAGTATGAACGCCAATGTCCTTTTGATTTGGGAAAGCTGAGTTAATAATCTATATTATATGGCTGAATAATAACTATTTTATATTGTTTGCTTCATAACAGCATACTTAAAGAATTGACGAAATATTAAAAATCTGATATCTTTTATTAGGTAAACTTCAGTGTTACAATAGGTAAAGCCCAAACGTTACTTATACTACATATGTTATTTGATACTTGCTTCGGGAGCGAGAGGTTGTGCGTTCAAATCGCATCACTCTGACCATTATTTAAGCGACTTCATAAGATGGAGAACGCTTATATTTTTGACAAAATAGTATTATTGTATAAAAGAGTAATAACCCGATGAAACTACTATATATAGATTATATTAAGTTGTAAATTATTCATACATATATAACAGTAAATTTTAAGCTGCTATAGGTGTATGTTTAATATAAAAATTTTATAAAGTTAATTATTAACAAATGAAATGGAGATAAAAATGAGCATTAGGCTGTCAGACGGATTGCTAAAAAGTGTAGAAAAACCCTCAAGATATACCGGAAATGAGTGGAATAGTGTTATAAAAGATCCAAAAACTGTAGATATACGGTTTGCATTTTGCTTTCCTGATACTTATGAAATTGGGATGTCACATCTTGGCATGAAAATACTGTATCATCTGTTAAATGAAAGACAGGACTGTTATTGTGAAAGAGTATTTGCGCCATGGACTGACATGGAAGCTAAAATGCGTGAGTATAATATACCTCTATACTCGCTTGAAACTAAAGATGAAATAAAAAGCTTTGACTTTATTGGCTTTACTCTTCAATATGAAATGAGCTTCACTAATATTGTAAATATGCTTGACTTAGCGGGTGTGCCACTAATGACAGCCGATAGAAAG
>JAEWZA010000334.1 GCA_023395575.1 Bacillota bacterium | reverse complement strand
CTATCAACCTCAAACTTAATTTTTTCTTCATCTATACTTTTGAATATTCTATTCTGCATAATTACATTTCCATCAACAATAACAGTATCAACATCTGATGCTTGCGCTGAATAAATAATTGCCGATATATCATTATTTTTAGGATAGAAATGTGGTTTATCAGTGTCTACTAATATTATGTCACCTTTCATTCCTTCTTTGATTAAACCTGAATCTTCAAAGCCTAGTGCTTTGGCACCGTTGCAAGTACCCATTTTTAGCACGTCCTTTGCATTCATCAACTGTGGATTCATTGCAACACCTTTATGTATGAGTGCTGCAAGATTCATTTCTTCAAACATATTAAGATTGTTGTTGCTGGCAGCACCATCAGTTCCTAAACACACATTTATTCCCATTTCAAGCATTTTAGGAACTCTTGCAATACCGCTTCCAAGTTTAAGATTACTTGTAGGATTATGACATACACTTACTCCCATGGCTTTCATTATCTCTAAATCACTGTCAGTCAAATGAACACAATGGGCAGCTAAAACTGGAACATCAAGTACACCTGTTTTTTTGCATATTTCCACAGATGTCATACCATAGTCTCTTTTACTAGATTCAACCTCCGCAGTAGTTTCTAAAAGGTGTATATGAATACCTGTATTCAACTGCTTTGCAAGTGTAGCGGCGTTTGCTAATGTTCTCTCATTGAACATGTATGTTGAATGTATTTCTACAAATACCTTTATCCTACCATCAGCAGTATTATGATATTTGTTATAATAATCTATAGTACCTTGGCTCTTGTCCAGCCGCTTTAACTCACCATCCTCAAAAAACTGAACAGGGCTCTTACAAATATTGGCCTTTATACCTGTCTCAGTAACCGCACGTGCAACTTCGTCCATAAACATATACATATCTGCAAATGCAACTACTCCCGACTTGAGCATTTCAGTAATACCCAGCATAGTACCCCAATAAACGTACTCGTCAGTTAATTTTGCCTCTACGGGAAATATATTATCGAACAGCCAAGTTTCCAGAGCCATATCATCTGCATAATTTCTCATTAAGGTCATGGCACTATGACTATGTCCATTAAAAAGTCCGGGCATAGCAATCTTGCCTTTTCCATCTATTTCCATGCAGTAATCAATATCACTTTGTAAACAATCAGCCACTAGGCTAATTCTACCATCTTTTATTCCTATATAACCATTTTTAATCACCCTGTTTGAATCATCCAGGGTGATTATATTAACATTCTTTATCAACAAATCCAAATTGGCCATTTAATCCTCCATGCGCCTAAGTTAATATTGAAGCTTAATTGCAATTCTATTAAACTGACCAGCTGTTTAAATACTTCTTCTGCTCTTTTGACAGCTTATCAATCTTTACACCCCATGACTTTAACTTAATTTCAGCAACAGCTGCATCCAACTCAGCTGGAACATCAATTACTCTATTTCCCAGCTTATTGAAGTTACGAAGCATATATTGTGCGCTAAGGGCTTGTAATGCAAAGCTCATATCCATAATCTCAGCAGGATGTCCATCTCCTGCAGCAAGGTTTACCAATCTGCCTTCTGCCAATATGTTTATCCACTTTCCATTTTCCAATTTGTAGCCCATAATATTGTGTCTCTGCTCCTGCTTTTCAACAGCAATAGCCTCAAGCTGCTTAACTGATACCTCAACATCAAAATGACCTGCATTACAACAAATAGCTCCATCCTTCATATTCTTGAAATGCTCTGTTGTAATAACATCGCTGCAACCGGTTACTGTAATAAATATATCTCCAACCTTAGCTGCCTCAGACATTTTCATTACCTTGAAGCCATCCATAATTGCTTCTGCAGCCTTAATAGAATCTATTTCTGTGACAATAACATTTGCACCAAAACCTTTAGCTCTCATTGCAATACCTTTACCGCACCATCCATATCCTGCCACAACAATATTTTTTCCTGCTACAATCAAATTGGTAGTTCTGTTTATTCCATCCCAAACAGACTGTCCTGTACCATATCTATTGTCAAATAAATATTTACACTGAGCATTATTAACTGCTATCATCGGGAATTTAAGAGCACCTTCCTTTTCCATAGCCTTTAATCGCAATACTCCTGTAGTTGTTTCTTCACATCCACCCATTATATGAGGCAGTAACTCTTTTCTGGAGGTATGGAGTAAATTAACTAAATCTCCACCATCATCAATAATTATGTTTGGCTTATATCCAAGTGCTAAATTCAGATGTTCCTCATACTCTTCTTTTGTAGAATTGTACCAAGCATAAACATCCAGCCCATCAGCTACTAAACCTGCTGCAACATCATCCTGTGTCGAAAGTGGATTACTACCTGTTACAGAGACCTCACCACCACCAATTGCAAATAATTTTGCCAAATACGCTGTCTTTGCTTCTAAATGCACAGAAACTACTACTCTTACTCCGTCAAATGGTTTAGTCTGTTTAAATTCCTCTTCTAGCCCTCTTAGAATAGGCATATTTTTTCTAACCCATTCAATTTTTTGTCTGCCCTTGTCTGCTAAGGATATATCTCTAATTACACTCTTCATTTAATAAACCTCCATAAGATGAAATTTTTAAGCCTTCTATTTTATAACTTTGCTCATCATTTTCTCATAATCTAGCAATTTCATAACGCATTTCTAACCAATTATACAATTAAAATTATAATCTACATTAAATATGGTTTCAATATATTATTTAACTATCTTGCTAATTGTTTGCAATTCAAACCCTCTGTGTCTAAGCCCACTAACAATTTGTTCTATTTTGCCCATATCATATTGATTAAAATGAAGCAATATAATAGAGCCCCCTGAACAATTATTTACCACATGCTGTTCTATTCTATCAGATATTTCAGGTACAGTTTTATTATTTTTTAAAGGATTAATTACGCTACTAAAGGTTTCTATGTTCCACCCTATTACTTTGTAACCATTGTTCTGGGCAATTTTTAATATTCTATCGCTCTTTGCTCCACCACCACCTGGAAGTCTCAAATATGGAAATTCCTTTTTCATTTTGGTAAGATAATCGTCACCTAATACTTTTCTTGCACTAGCTTCCCATCCCATTATTTCTGCTTGAATTGCCTCACTTGACATATTCGTTAATATTTGATGGGACTGAGTATGATTACAGATTTGATGGCCTTCATTTATTGCTCTTTTCCAAACCTCAGGATAATCATCAAGTACTTTTCCAATGATAAAAAAAGTAGATTTTGCATTATTCTTTTTTAGAACATCCAATACCTTTTCTACATATTTTTTGTTATAACCGTCATCAAAAGTTATGGCAGCATATGTGGTATTTACTCCCTTATTGATTGCTTTTCTTGCTATAACGCCGTCCTTCTCTGTTAAGTTGTCAAGCTTATCAATTTTAACCTTATTTTTTTCTGAAGTCACATTCTCATTATTATTGGAATATTGCTTTTCATTTGCTATATTATTATCAATAATGCTATGTATATATGAGTTGAATTTTTGATTTATTTCCACTTGGTCCAGCTTATCATGCTGATTTAGTTGAATTTGATAGGATTTATTTTTATTTATACTATAAAACATGCAACAACCTACAAATATAATGGTAAATAGACATGTAAAAATGGTTATCCACATTAGAATAAATTGCTTTTTTTCCTTCTCTGTTTTTAATTTCTTATATCTCTGAATTATTTTTATTTTCTTTAACAATTTATTCATTATTATATTCATGCTTTCATTTAAATAACGGTAAAACTACCAGCACGAACCCAGGCCTCCTTTATGGTATACTTATATCAGCTAAAACTTATATATTTATTTTATTATAGATTTCTTACAAAGCTTTTCCACAAAAAAAACTAACAAAGCTCAATAGTATCAATGCTTTGTAACCAAAAACATTTATCATTAATTAGGGTGAACATCTACAATTTAAGCTAGAAAAGTTGAATTATATATTATTATACTCAAATTTTGCAGCTGAAAATAATAGACACAATGCTGGTTAAGCACAGGATGAACCATGGATGGTTAATGTGGCACTGATAGTCTTTTTGTGAAAGTTGATTACATTATAAAAAATAATAGATTTTTAAGAAAAAAAGCTGTCAATTAACATAATCAACTAAATAAGATTGTACCATTTTTTAAAAAACAAGTACACATTTTTTTAGTCTAATGTTTCTAAGACAGCATTTTTGATTCCTTCTGAAATTATTATATAATTATATTGTCTTTGCTTTAACTTTTGCCTTTGCCTTTGCCTTTGTTGTCTTTTCTGTAGTACTACTTTCTTTTTTCTTAGTGGCTTCTTTTTTTACAGGTTTTTTTGAAATGCTGAACACATAGTTTTCACCGGAGTTATTATCCCAGTTTTCTGCTGAATCCTTAAAACAAATACCAAATTCTTTATATTCCATGATCTCAAAATCTGCAGTAAAAACATCGTTTTCACAATTCATTGGTATCAAAGAGGGATTCTCCCATTTATCGCCAAAACCAACATGCAAGAAAACACTCTTAGCGCCTGATTGTACCAACAAACCCGTATAGCTAACTTTTATAATGTCACCGCTGTACAATGTCTTTTTTGATAATAGCACACCATTTTCATCATATGATTTTTTTGCCATTGTCTCACTCCCTAAGTAAAATATGTTTTAATAATTCGCTTTCAAGCCAATAAACTAAATCGCCAAACTTTTTGGCTGAAAATATAAAAGTATATCTTTTAC
>JAEWZA010000308.1 GCA_023395575.1 Bacillota bacterium | reverse complement strand
TATAAAAAATCTTTATGACGTCTTAACTTATGATTTAGGAAATTTTTTCGAAAATTCATTTTAGAAAAAACCAATTATTAAAATCTTTTTCTAGAGGAGAGTTTCTGAACATTCCACAGACGCTATTATATCAAAAGAGTAAATGCATGTCAATCTCAGTGTTAAATTCAATTACATATGAATTTTTACCTAAAAATTAAATGTTTATTCATATTATTATAATGTTATAAATTAGTAATTAAATTTAGATTTCTTTCCAGATAATATTATCCTTACCTTTTGAATTGTTTTTTTTAAATCATTATTTGATGCTGCAGGTATAAACTTAGTTCCTGTACATTGTGGGCATTTAAGATAAATTCCCTTTCGATGCAAAGATACACTAATATCACTACAACCGCATTGGCAACGCAACTCACCTTGTTCAGCAATATCATGTATTTTATTCAGAGTTTCTATCATTACCTGAGTATTAACAAAATAATTCTCATACCCAAGACCATCAATAATAACATCCAATTCCTTTTCAAATTTATCAACATGGTCCCTAACTGAAGAATCTCTGCCTATAAAACACTGCTTTATTCTAGTTACTGGACAAGTATATATAATTATATCTTTACTGGTAAGGTCTTCTCTTTTAATTATCATAGAATGTTCTGCCCCGCATGCTATACAAGGTACCGTGATTTTAAAATTATTTTTACATACTTCAACTATATCAAGCTTCGTACCTTCACATTTGCATTTTGGTACAATACCTTTATGTCTATTGAACTTAAATAAATTGATATTAGTAAAATCAAACATCCCACAACAGAAGCATTTATATGCTATTGTAACATCCATATCAATAAGCATTTTCTCACCTCATCAATACTATATTAATTCGCTATTAAAACAAAAACTCCTTCTTAATATACATTATGTAAAGCTATAACTGTTCATTTTATTATTTTTACCTTAAATATTTTAGAGTTGTTGCTTGTTGTTGCTTATATGTAAGAAAAAATTCTTGTTACAATAATGTGCTTACAAGAAAGCACTGGACAAAAATAATGGATTAATTATTTAAAAAGACTCTGACTTTTAATTATTAAACCAAAATAGCACCATTAAAAATAGAGCTATTTATGAATTTCTCAAACATTTATTATGTTATGAATATATGATAGAAAAAATAACTAAAATTCTCAAAAGCATATGCATACTAAGTTTCCTTTTTATATAGTTTATATATACTGTCACGCTCAAGGTCATGTTACATTATTAATTGTGTTTCCTATTTATATATTATAATTTTATGAAAAATTTATGATATTAATAAGACCTTTCGTTATTACCAATAAAAAATCGCATTTAAAAAACCCTTTGAAATAATTCAAAGGGTTTGGAGCTGGCGGACGGAATCGAACCCCCGACCTGCTGATTACAAGTCAGCTGCTCTACCTGCTGAGCTACACCAGCGTAAACTTTTTGACCATCACTGCAGATGATTTTACACTTACTAAGCAAACTGCTTTGCTCAACTGCTTAAATATAATAACATGTCCCTATTAATAATGTCAACCCTTTTTTACAAGAAATTTATAATGGATTTTTATGTATTTTTTGTATATATAAATCATTATGCTTACATAAAAAAGCAGTTAACTCTATAAGAATTAACTGCTTTTTTTGTGGTGGGAACTATAGGGCTCGAACCTATGACCCTCTGCTTGTAAGGCAGATGCTCTCCCAGCTGAGCTAAGCTCCCGAACGTATTTGTTATTATAAACTTTACCCGAGTAATTGTCAACATTATTTTTTTAACTAAATTTTTATTTTTTAAATTCAAATTTTTAATTACCCTTCAATTGATAAGAATTAGCACCTTCAATATCCATACATCCAGCATCCATGCCTCATTGTTATGCTAAAGTCAACATCGTGTACGTTTACGGAAAAAATCAACTATTCTTCAACCTATAAATTCAAACAAATATCTTTAACCAATTATCCCATTTATCTATGCTGTACTGGCGTAGTAAGGCAATAAGTAGTTTAGCTGCAATTTTAATTCAAATAAATTAGCACAAAGAGTTATATATATTCCTTCAGTTCAGTGTTATACTGGGTTATTTATCCATAAAAATTAAAAATATAATTGCCTATGCTTTTTTTTGAAATAATTGTATAATTTAAATTAAAGGTATAGCTTAAAAAGGATTATGCTATTTAGCCATCTAAAAACAGCTTATTTGGTTGCATATCTTAAACTATTATTTTACAAATATTAGGAGGTAAATAAATGATTCCAACACCACATATTAACGTTAGTGAACAGGGTATAATTGCAGAAACTGTATTAATGCCAGGTGACCCTCTTCGCGCCAAATTTATTGCAGAAACTTATTTAGAAAACCCAGTCCAATTTAATACAATTCGTAACATGTTCGGTTATACAGGAACATATAAAGGAAAAAAGGTATCTGTAATGGGTTCTGGGATGGGCATGCCTTCAATTGGTATCTATTCATATGAATTAATTCATTTCTATGGAGTCAAAAACCTTATTAGAATAGGTTCTTGTGGGGCTCTACAAAAAGAAATCAAAATCAGAGATATAATTATAGGAATGTCTGCCTCTACTACGTCTAATTTTGCTCTTCAGTATAATTTACCAGGAACTTACGCACCTACAGCCTCATGGTCTCTAATGAAAAAGGCTATAGCGATAGCTGACAGTAAGGGTATTGAAACAAAGGTCGGAAATGTTTTATCCGCCGATGTTTTTTATGATGAGGATGCTGACGCATGGAAGCAATGGGCGAAAATGGGTGTTTTAGCAATAGAGATGGAAGCAGCAGCTTTATACATGAATGCCTCCCGCGCAGGTGTAAATGCATTGGGCATTTTTACCGTATCCGATTCATTTACTTCACATGAAGTAACAACAGCAGAGGAGCGCCAGACATCATTTACAAATATGATGGAAATTGCTCTAGAATGTGTATAAATCAAATTGCTAACACCACTTAATGAATTTAATAATAAGGTTATAAAAAATAATGTAACGAAAAATTTTTTATAGCCTTATTATGTTATTTGTTATTGTGTACAACAGGAATTTTTAGAGAAAAAACAAGCGGAAGCTATTATAAAATTAATGACACATAATGAACTGTGTCTTATGCAATTTTACTTTTGTGTTACATTTATTAATTTGCCCTAATATCACTTTAATATTTTTTTCTACTTTGATATAATCAACATTGCCGTTAAAGCTACATAAATGAATTTGAAGCAAATATTTATCACGCTAATTGCTTAAAACAATGAGTGTGTTTTTTGCTATTAAATGCTACATTCGGGCATAAAGTTTGATATGGAGCCTTTCATCGCTCCAGTTCAACTTAATGTATGCTCCGTATAATTATTCATTAGTGGATAAAATATTAACTGCGCAAATAATTTATCGGAAGATGGGAAGAAATATGAAAATCTTTAAAAAAAATGTAATGGTAGTAATAGTACTTTTATTATATTTAGCTGTCAGTGTTTTAGATATTTTCAACAATGGAAATGGGTTTTTGCAACTTATACTAGCTCTATTGAGTTCATTTATAGTCTTTTACATGCCATTATTATCATTTAAACCAAAAAAATTGACAAATGCAGTTCTGCTTATTGCAAATCTTGCTTTGTTAGTTATTACCTATATTAATTTTAGAGTTTTATTGGTTAACCTTCTATTATTGTCATACCTGATTTGGAACCTAATTACTCCAAAGCTCATACGACATAAATATCTTCTGCCTTTTACATTTTTAATAGCCTTTGTATCTGTATATGGAGCTTCATTTTTAGAATTTAGTATACCTCTATTTATATTAGTTTTCTACCCAATTTATGTATTAGGATTTATTACTAATCAGAACAATATGATTAAATCAAAAAAAGTATGGGGCTTTACTATTTTCAACACATTATTCTCTGGATTTTTGCTTATGGCTATTATGTACAAATCCTTAGGCAAATCAGTTCTAGGAAGCTTACTATTTCTGAATTTTGAAAAGCTTGGCACGGTCTCAGCTGTTTATTTGCCATTTTTAGCCATACTTTTTGCATGGTTTGCAGCTTCATTTAATTTATTATTTTATTTACCGTTACAAGAATTTAAAAAGGGTAAAAAATCCTTTGAATTTACTATTTATATTAGTTCAGTCTATAGATTTATAATGTTTTTTGCGGTTGTCATTCTATCTGTGTTCATATGTGAAATCTCTATAAGACAGAGCCTTTTGACCACACTGCATGATATATTAGAACCAAACCTACTTTTTAATATATTATTCTTATCAGGTATATATTTATTTTTAATTTCTTTAATTGGTAGAGGTATTTCAAACATCATCATAGCACTCTTAACAATATTTCTAACTTTAGCTAATTATATTAAGTTTACTTATTTTGAAGAACCTTTTTATCCTTGGGACATTTATTTAATAAAAAACCTAATTGGTATTTCTAAAGAATACCTGAATCCTCCTCTTGTTATTGCAGCGTTAGTAGCTTTTGTAGCTATTGTATTATTAATAATACGGTTCAGAAGTAATGTCTTGAAATATTTAAAACCAAAAATTTCAATTATTCTTATGCCATTTGCTGCTTTATTATTTCTCTTAAGTATGAACGTCTTAGACCACAGCTCATTATCGACACAAATTGGGATTCAAAAATCGTGGTACATTGGAAGAACAGAAATATTGGCAAATGGTATGTTAGCACAAAATTATTTCTATCTGAATGACTTGGATAAATACTTGAATCCTAAACCTAAAAGCTATAATCAAGAAAAAATACTAGCTGTTAACAATAAATATGAGATGCCTGCCGTTCAGGCCGCTTCCACAACAAAATCTAAGCAGTCTGAGAAACCTAATGTCGTTGTTATTATGAGCGAAAGTTACTGGGATTTGTCAAAATTGAGTGGAATTAGCTTCAATAAGGATATTACTGAAAATGTTCATAAATATCAAAAAGGCCAGCTTGCTCCTCCTGCAATTGGAGGCGGTACTGCTAACACTGAGTTTGAAGCACTCACTGGTATGTCAATGTACTTTATGAGTCCTGGAATAATAACCTACAATGCTTATTTGAGAACTGAAACTCCTAGTATTGCTTCTATTTTCAAAAATAATGGTTATAGCACTACAGCCATTCATCCTAATTCTGGTTGGTTTTATAACCGAGACAAGGTATATCCCTATCTTGGATTTGATAAATTTATTGATGTAACTGGATTTGATATGGCAGCAGAAACAAAAGGGCCTCATATTTCTGATGATGCTTTGGTAAACAAGGTTTTGTCTATTCTAAACTCTTCAGACGAGCCGTCTTTCATCTTTGCTGTATCAATGGAAAATCATGACCCCTTTGATAATAAGTATAAGAACTATGAATTTGATGTAACTGTTGAGTCAAATCAGCTTGATACAATTCAAAAAGAAATTATCAAAGGCTATGCTCAAGGTATTTATGACGCAGATCAGGCTTTAGGAAAGCTAATTGATGAATTGAGCAAGAGTGATAAGCCTACTTTGCTTTATTTCTTTGGCGACCACGCCCCAAGATTGGGTACGCTTGACGAATATTACAAGGTTTTTGATAAATTAGCTGTTGAAAACAAATCCGAAACCGAGCAAAAATTAGGTGAGCTCAAATATTATACTACCCCTTTTGTGACATGGTCCAATTACACAGAGCTACGTTCGTTCTCTAAAATTATTTCTCCATCCCATATCAGCTATGAAATCCTGAAGGATGCTGGAGTAAATTATCCGAACTATTTCAATATTCTGAATCAGTTAGAGAACATATACCCTATTATGCACCAAAAAGGCACAGATTTAGTTAACCCTGATGATGAATTAGTCCAAGATTACCAGCTCATTCAATATGATCTTTTGTTCGGAAAGCAGTATTTGAAAGATTTAGTGACAAATAATTAATTAAAAAATAATAACTAATTGTCATGAAAATAATTATCTCTAAAATAATATAAGTCTCAACATTTAACATTGTACTTCTTACTGTGTACATTAAATGCTGGGACTTATTTATAGTTAACATAGATTTTTTTTACATCATTTACTTATGATAGGTCTCATTTTTAATTATCTTAAAAGCCCTATATACTTGCTCTAATAATATTAGTCTTGCCACTTGATGTGGGAATGTCATTTTGGAAAGGCAAATCCTATAGTTAGCTATATTTATCAGGCTCTGATCTAACCCCAATGAGCCACCAATTATAAAAGTAATGTGCGAATTTCCAGTTAGCATTACATTCTCTAGTTTTGCTGAGAATTTTTGAGAATCAAGCTGCTCTCCAGCCAAGTCCAGCAAAATAATATATGAGCCTTCTTTAATTTTCTTAAGTATACGCTCTGCCTCCTTTTGCTTCACTTGAGACTCTTGTGCAGCACTTAAGGATTCAGGTGCATGCTCATCTTCAACCTCAATTTGTTCAATCTCAGCAAAGCGAGAGAGCCTCTTTACATATTCTGATATGCCATCTTTTAAATATTTTTCCTTCAACTTTCCTACTGCAGCAATAGTTATTCTCATAATATTTCCTTCATTTTATATATTTTAATAATTAGACTTTGTTGAACATAATAATCATACATTAATATCCCTATGGTCAAACATATTTCTAATTCCTGTATATGGTTGTATGCGCTAAATATTTTTAGGCATCAAAATGGGGAATCAAAACATCCATTCCCCTTAAATTTCATTTCCAATTTGTTATAAGAACTAAGTTTATACTGTGCATAAACATAATCAGCATTTGACATTACACATATATGTCTATAATATATTCATACTTCCCACCCTGTCACGCAAAGCCACTTCAACAGTTACATCACAGCCCACTGCAATTTTTCTCTCATTAAGAGCATTTATAGTTGTTTGATATGCTAGCTCAGGGAAGTTATTCTCATTGCTTAAATGTCCCAAAATAAAGCGTTTACCACCCTTTTCTGCCAAATGTGCAATAACCTCTGCGCAGCTTTCATTAGATAAGTGCCCATGGTCACCCATTATCCTCTTTTTTAAATGCCATGGATAAGGTCCCATTTTCAGCATTTCTATGTCGTGGTTTGACTCAAGTAAAAGCAAGTCATTTCCCTCAATATGAGAGAGTATTTCGTCGTTCATATGCCCAATATCTGTAGCAGTAGTTATTCTTTTACCCTGTACAAAAAAGCTATATCCTACTGGTTCAGCAGCATCATGAGGAATAGAAAATGGCTTTATGCAAATATCACCTATTTCAAATTCCTTTCCAGTGGAGAAGGTAACTTTGTTTTCCAGCTTTACAGGCCCAAGTCCGCACTCCATAGCACACCATGTGGACTCATTTGCATATATTGGAATATCTTGTTTCCTTGATAGTATTCCTGCACCCCTCACATGGTCTATGTGTTCATGAGAAATTAATATAGCGCTCAACTCCGCTGGATTTTCACCAATTGAGCAAAGCGCTTCGAGTATTCTCTTTCCACTTAGACCTGCATCTATAAGAAGTTTCGTAGTCTCTGTCCCTATAAACAAAGAATTTCCACTACTTCCACTAAACAAACTGCAAAATTTGACCATTTATCATAAACCCCATTTATCATAGTTAATCGTCTGTTGAAACTCTAGTAATATCGGCTCCAAGTGAATTTAGCTTGTGAACAAAATTCTCATACCCTCTGTCTATATACTTAATATTGCTAACCTCTGTATAACCTTTTGCAACTAGACCTGCCATAACCATCGCTGCTCCAGCCCTAAGGTCTGTAGCCTTAACTGGGGCACCTGATAAAACATTTGCTCCATCAATAACAGCAATTCTTCCCTCAACCTTTATCTTTGCACCCATTCTCTTCAGCTCATCCGCGTACTGGAATCTAGAATCCCAAACACCCTCTGTAATAGTGCTTACACCCTCAGCCATATTAAGCAATAGCGTTACCTGTGGCTGAAGATCTGTTGGAAATCCCGGATAAGGCAGTGTCATTATATTAACATTTTTAACTTTTTTCCCACCTATAACTCTAATGAAATCCTCATCCTCAATTACAGTAACACCCATTTCAATTAGCTTTGCTGTTAGAGATTCCATATGCTTTGGAATAATATTTTTAACTACAACATCCCCTCTGGTCGCAGCAGCAGCTATCATAAAAGTTCCTGCTTCAATCATATCAGGAATAATTGAATGTGTACCACCACCTTTTAAGTGGTCAACACCTTTGATTTTAATTACATCTGTACCTGCTCCTCTAATATTAGCACCCATTGCATTCAAAAAGTTCGCCACATCAACAACATGGGGCTCTTTTGCTGAATTTTCAATAATAGTCTGACCTTTAGCCTTAACAGCTGCAAGCATCAAGTTGATTGTCGCACCTACACTTACTACATCTAAGTATATTTGCGCACCTTTAATCTCTGAAGCATCAATTTTAACTATACCGTGTTCTATCTCTACAATTGCGCCCATTGCCTCAAAGCCTTTAATATGTTGATCAATTGGTCTAAATCCAAAATCACATCCACCTGGCAATGAAACTTCTGCTTTTCCAAATCTAGCAATCAGAGCTCCTAATAAATAATATGAAGCTCGCATGCTTTTTACTAGCTCATAAGGAGCCTTCCAGCAATTCACCTCACGCGTGTCACAAATAACGGTGTTATCATCTTCCTTTGTTATTTTGGCACCTAATTTACTCAGTATATCTAATAATACTCTGACATCCTTAATATCAGGAACATTTTCAATTCTGCTGATTCCATTTACAATAAGAGCTGCTGGTAAAACAGCAACTGCAGCATTTTTTGCTCCACTAATGTTAACTTCTCCGCTCAAGGAACATGGACCATTAATAACAAACTTCTCCAAACTCTCATACACCAACCTTCAGACATCTTTTATGCCATACATTATGCATTAGTCAACATTATATCACTTAGTTTAAAATTATTCTACTACTAAAATTATTATTATGACAACTAGTTTAAAAACTAGTTTAAAAATCAAATTTTAATTTACTCAATCAAAGTTCCATTTCTAGCATTAAAATAGTACTCATCTCCATCAGTGGTTTTTATTCTCCATGCCAACCCTTCATATGAGGTTTTAGTTTTTTTATCATTTTTAGTATATCCCTTAAACCCCATATCCACCTGAATTATATCTATTCCTGGATACTCAATCATTTCAGTGATTAAAATCTCAAATGACGGAATAACGAATACATCCTTTTTTATCGTAATACTAGTGGGCTTTTTATAATGATATTTGATTCTTTTAATACTTAAATTGCTAACCTCAACATCAATATAATTATCAAATACTGGATATTCTTTGTACTGACCTTTATACGTTATTCTCACATTTTCCTCATTCTTAATATCAGTATAATAACCATCTTGCTTAAATTCGTTAAAAGGTAAACCTATCTTTTCAAATAAATCTTTTAAATACTTGTCTATATTACTTTTAATCTCTCCATCAATTAATAAACTATTTCCAGTATCTAAAAATAGGAATCCCGATTCTTCATAAAATACCAGGCTCCTTGAACCTTTTTTATATAAATTATTAGCTTCTTTGGTATAATTATCGCCAAGTAATGTGTGTAATATCTCTGCCATCTGTTTTTCGTCAAGAGCCTTTTCCTCATACTTTAGAGTATAATCATTTCCCGTATATTTGGGTATAGGACATTCAATATGTATATTGTTCTGCCTTAAAATATTTTGAGTATTAATTATTGTCTGCTGAGGAATATCCTCCATTTTAAGCTCATTGTACAGGGTAACAGCCAGAACTATATTCAATATTATAAAAACTGATATTAGAATTGTTTTTGCTCTCTTCCAGTCCATAGATATTATCACCTGCCAAAAATATTATTTACTATTTGCTTCCATTAAAATATCGTAAGTTCCATCCTTTGTATGCAAAACGAAACTTGGTGTTATTCGATACTCCTGACTTTGAGGTTTATTAACCACATAATATATTCCAAAATCCTTTGCAGAAAATTCATTCTTCAATTCAGAGTAGTTATTATACATTTTACTGTACATATCTACAAAGCTCCATTCATAGCTGTCTGTATTATTTCCAACAATAAATTTTAGTGCTAACCATTTGAAGCTTAAAACAGTTTTCGAGGATGCTTCTATGGAAATACTGTTATTTAGTTGGCTATCATCACTAATTTTATAGTGTTTTAACAAAATAGGTGTTTCTCCCTTTTCTTCTCCCAATGAAATGCTATAGTCAAAGTTAAATATATATGAGCCTTGTTTTATATTAATAGAATTAAGGTATACTGTTATATTTGACATCATATCATTCTGACTTCTATGTTCTAAAAGGTATGAAAGTGCTTTTTTATATGACTCCAAAACATTTAATTCACCAGTATTTTGTTGATTTCCTGTATACTTGTACTCAATAACAGAATTTTTATTTAGTCTATATAAGCCATCTGCCTTCTTAAATACTACTGAACCATTTACATCAACATCAAAGTCATAGTCTATTCTAGCATTTCCAAAAAGATCTAATGCCATATCATAAAAGTCATCATAGGTGTATTCCTCTTTATCTAAGCCATTAATAGCCTCACATATTATATCAGGATAACTTTCTTGTTTTTTGCCTGAAAACACACTCATTAAATCTTTAGAGATATCAAACTTTCTATACTTTTCAATTGCCATCTGATAACTCTTAGAGTTATCATTCTCCTTTTGAGATGTAAAAATTTCATTAAAAACACTATAATTCAAACTATCATTATTGATGTTTTTTATTCCATAAGTATATATGTTTTTGTCATCTCTGATATATAGTGTATCAGCATATCCGTTATCAGAGTCATCTGGGCATATAACAAGTTTATATATACTTGATAAACCTTCAGCCTTAGTATCATCTAAGTCTAATGTCCACTTTATAATATCAATAGGAATCTGTGTTTTGAATTCAAACATATATGGTTTTTTTGCCACTAATGTCCCCCATTCATCCTCATTAAAAGTCTGAACCTTCTGTGGTTTAGTCTCTAATGCCTTATCAATATACTGTTTAGCTCCATTCCAAAGTACAGTATATTCTTTTGAACCATTTGGAATAACATAGTGTTCCTCATCAAAACCTGTAGAAATAGCTATACGATAGGGTAACAAATATTCTCCTTTTAAATCGTCAATAGAAATTGGAGAACTACTTTTTAAATTAGGATTTGAAAATAAAGAAATAGGAAAACTGTAGGATTGGTTACTCCACAGAAATCCTATTTGAACGATACAAAGAATTATTAAGCAAATTAATAAAATTGCTTTGAATTTTTCATAATAGAAATTAGCATTGTTTTTATTATTCATTATTTTTCATCGCCTGTGAACCAATTTAATGCCTTTTCTAACCAATTTTCTTTCTTCTTCTCTTCAACACGCGTAATTGTATATTTATTTATTTGAGGATCATTTTTCGTTGCTGCTGTATACGCCTTGACTTTGATTTCATTTTTGCCCATATACTTTAGCTCTATGTCCTTACTAAAAATCTTCCCAACCTTAAAAGAATAATCTCCATCTGTTGTTTGAAGAGGCTTGTATAAATCAGTTTCTCTGTCCTTGTAATAAATTTCTATGTAAGCTTCATCCTCAATTGTAACTCCACATATGGAAAAGATTTCTTTAGTTACAATCTCATTCCCATCAGGTCTTGAAATATCGACTACCTTTGAAGAGGCTAGAGTAGGAACTACAAATAATGGCAACATAACTGCAATGATTATTATAAAAGTTAATAGTTTGGATTTCATGATACTCACCTCAATTCTCAACATCCTTATACCATTTTATAAAAGAAATTAACCAGCGGCTACTTTCATACTTTTGCAAAAAACATCTTGTACCTAATATTCTAACTCTCTACTTATAGTATAGTATAAATTCTGTTACAATTCCATTACATCGCATTTAAAATAAATTTACAAGTTTACAGGCAGCCTTACAGTCACTTCTGTACCTTTACCAACCTCGCTTGTAATATTTATCGTCCCCCCCTGAGCCTCAACAATTTCCTTAGCAATAGAAAGGCCTAAACCCGTGCCTCCCATATCTCTTGATCTAGCCTTATCTACTCTATAAAATCTATCAAATACTAAATCCAAAGATTCCTTTGGAATACCAATGCCTGTGTCAGCAACCTTTATATAAATATCATTTATCAGTTTCCCCACATAGACAGTAATTATACCACCGTCGGGCGTATATTTAAGTGCATTGCTAATAATATTAACAACTACCTGCTCTAGTCTGTCTTTATCAGAATTTATGTTTGGTATATCACCAATAACATAGCTTTCAAGCTTTTGATTTTTTTGTAGTGCTTGAAGCTTCATTCTGTTTACAATGTCTTTAACCATTTCATTAATTGAAACTTTTTCTATTTTCCAGCTCATTTGCTGATTGTCCAATCTTGATAATTGGAGCAAATCCTTGACTAATCTGGTCATTCTATCAGCTTCAGTATTTATTACACTTAAAAAATGTTCTGTTGTTTCTGGATCCTCTACTGCACCATCTAACAAGGTCTCAGTATAACTTTTTATAGATGTTATAGGTGTACGTAACTCATGCGAAACATTGGCAACAAATTCACGCCTCATACTGTCTAGCTTTTGCTGTTCTGTTACATCGTGCAGTACAACAATAACTCCTTCTGGCTTTTTATTTGTATCAGTAAATACTGCGAAATATACCTTAACATACATATCGTTGATAATGGTGTCTGACTCTCTTACTGGTGATTCCTCAAAATATATGATATTTTCAAGCTTTATATCTAAACCTACATTTTGGGCAAATTCTCCAAAAGACCTGTCCTCAATATCCTCACCCAACAATTTTCTAGCAGCAGGATTTACGTGAATAGCAACCCCCTTAAGATTAAATGCCAATACACCATCTGCCATATAATTCAATATAGTTGTAACCTTGTTCTTCTCGCTCGATATCTCTGAAAGAGTGCTTTTCAACTCCTGTGCCATATAGTTGAAGGTTTTTGTTAAATTTCCAATTTCATCCTCTGACTTAACGGTCAATTGCTGATCAAAATCACCCTCTGCAACCTTTTCAGCTTTGTGCATAACATTTATAATTGGATTAGTAATGGTCTTTGACAATAAATATCCTAGCACCAATGACAAAAAAACGGCAACAAGTGCACAATAAAAAATAAGTGTATTAAATTTCGCTAAAATTTCTTCCCAAGCTACTTTCTGATAAGTAAAATAAAACACTATATTTCCATGTGAGCCTTTTGGAAACAAAATGTATTCAAAATATTGATTGTCTGAGTTTACTTTAATAAGCTCTTTGTTCTGACCTAATCCCTCAGAATTATCTAATTGACCATCTGCCCATATCGTTGATAGATTAACAGACTTTACTAAAAGCTGGTCTCCATATTCCTCAGGATAATTGGAGTATGTTTTCTCAACAGATGAGTAAATAATCGCTTTTGGAAATGGAATGTTTCTCTTCGATGTATCTATTATAGTAATATTAAGATACTTAGGATTTACCCCAAAAAACCTCTCATCACTATTTCCACTGAAATATTCCAAAAGTTTATCATTGGTTAAACGCTCTACATTTAAATCCGTGATAGCTCTGTAATCCTTCCAGTTTTCATAGCCATTGTCGATGTTCTCTGTAAAATTTTTATAGTATATAGTTTGAAGACCAGAATTTATCCCTATATATACTACACAAACTAAAATTATACACATTGAAATAAAAATATATACAAGCTTCCACTGCAAGCTTCGCAGCAGCTTTAAAAAGTCTTTCCAAAACCTCATTTTAGCTCCTCTTTATTTTTTAACATGCAAAAAGCTCTATGATTAATAGAGTTCAAATCATAGAACTGCTTGCCTGTGTTAAAAATTAAAATAATATCCTACCCCACGTTTTGTAATGATATATTGAGGATTTGCAGGATCTACCTCAAGCTTCTCTCGAACTCTTCTGACTGTAACATCTACAGTTCTAACATCTCCGTAATATTCATAACCCCATACCTTCTCAAGAAGTGTCTCTCGTGAAAAAATTGTCCCCTTCTGAGAAGCTAAAAATTTAACAAGCTCAAATTCACGAAGTGTTAACTCTACAACCTTGTCTCCCCGCCTAACCTCATATCTATCAATATCTACGGTCAAATCACCATATTTGTTGACATGAGGTTTATCATCATTTAGCTGCTCTCCAGGCGTAGTTCTTCTTAAATTAGCCTTAACACGAGCCATAAGCTCTCTTGGACTAAAAGGCTTTGTTATATAATCATCTGCACCCAACTCAAGCCCTAACACCTTGTCAACCTCTTCCTCTTTAGCTGTAAGCATTAAAATTGGTGTCGACAATGTTTGTCTCAGCTTTCTGCATACCGTAAAGCCATCCATTTTTGGTAACATTATATCAAGTAGAATTAAATCTGGGTTTTGGGATAACGCCAAATTAATTGCCTCTTCACCATCATAAGCTTCGATAGTATCATATCCCTCTTTTTTCAAATTGAACTTTAATATGTCGGCAATATTTTTCTCATCATCCACAATTAATATTTTTTTATTCAACATAGCACCCCTAACAATAAATTTTATACCAAAAACATAATAATAGGTATATTTTCACAATTCACCATAAATTATACCATTATTTTATTAAAATGGAAATTTTATATTCTTGCACATAAAAATCACATTATAACGAGGCAAGAAAATGTCCCCCACTTCTATAAGTGGCAGGTACCGATTTGCTTTTCAGCCCGTGAGAATATATCCCGCCCCTCTTACACGCCGCTAATGCAATGAAATGTTTCTACAGTCTAAAAATTTCATTACGAATCTATGTGTTATAATATTAGACGTTAAGTTTCATAAAATGTTTCAAATTTATTAAAAAACATTAATAAATTTTGTAATAATTCAATTACTCACCTTCCATTGGTAAAGCTCCCACACCTATAATTTTAACACAGAAAGTTGTGTCGATTATTCTTAGCTTATCAAAAATTCATAATAATTATGCTAAATTTAACATCTCAATCCTAAGAACTCTGTTTATAATTAGGCACAATAACCTTCATATAGTCAATTACCTCATCTGTATTCTTTATCATAACTTCCTTTAGGCATTCAATTTCACGCATTAAGATAGCCATATCACTATGCAAAGGCTGCGCCACAAAAATCTTGTCATTCTTTGTAGCCTGTACACCTTCCTCAGCAAGCAACAGCTCTTCGTACAATTTCTCTCCCGGTCTTAGCCCAGTAAACTCAATCTTAATATCAATGTCTGGCTCAAAACCTGATAGCTTTATCAAATTTCTAGCTAGGTCATATATTTTGACAGGTTCGCCCATATCCAGAACAAATATTTCTCCCCCCTCAGCCATTGCACCGGCCTGTAAAACAAGCTGTACTGCCTCAGGTATGGTCATAAAATACCTTATAATTTCAGGGTGGGTTACTGTAACAGGTCCACCTTGCTCTATTTGCCTTTTGAATAAAGGTATAACACTGCCATTACTCCCCAATACATTTCCAAACCTAACCGCCACAAACTCTGTTTTACTTTGTTTTGCAAATGCTTGAATTATCATCTCAGCTACTCTTTTTGTGGCGCCCATAATATTTGTAGGGTTTACTGCCTTGTCAGTAGATATCATAACAAAACGCTTGGCTTTGTATTTATCAGCACATTCAACAACATTTAGGGTTCCGAAAACATTATTCTTTATAGCCTCAGTAGGATTAGCTTCCATCAAAGGAACATGTTTGTGAGCTGCTGCATGAAATACTATATCTGGCCTATAGGTTCTAAAGATATTTTCAAGCCTGCCTTTTTCTCTGACATTAGCAATGATTGTATTGAGCTTTATATGGGGATAGTTAGTTAGCAATTCGTTTTGAATATCATACGCATTATTTTCATAGTTATCTAATATAATTAATCTACTAGGTGAAAACGTAGCAATCTGCCTACATAGCTCAGAACCAATTGAACCGCCCCCACCAGTAACCAAAACGACGTTATTTTTAATAAGACCACCTATCTCATTATTGTCAAGCTTTATAGCATCTCTACCTAACAAGTCCTCAATATTGACATCACGAATTTTTTGTACGGACACAGTTTCATCTATAAGCTGCGAAAGTGATGGTAATATTTTTACTTTACATTTTGTATTTGAACAGATGGTATATATCTCATTTATAGTTTTTGGTGAAGCAGATGGCATAGTGATTACAATTTCATCAATCATTTTATCTTCTGCAATTCTTACTATATCCTCTCTTGTTCCTAAAATAGGAACTCCGCTTAGTTTTTTGTTTTGCTTTCCTTGATTATCATCAATTATAGCAATAGGTGTACTCTTTAGCTCAGGATGCATGTTATACTCATTAATCAATGCTGCACCTGCATCTCCTGCACCAATAAGCATTACTCTTTTTGTGCTCTTTACAAGAAGAATATCGCCTCTAAAATAACGTCTAAACAAACGATATCCAAACCTAATAGCGCTAATAAAGAAACAATCTATAAAAAAAGTAATTATAAATATACTTCTCGGTATAGGTGTCCTTGTAAGAAATACATAGCCCAACATAAAGCTGTTACTTACCAGCGAAGCTAAAATAATCCTTGACAGTTCATATACACCGGCATATTTCCAAAGACTATTATATAACTTAAAGGCAATAAAAGTACCTAGTTTGACTACAGAAACAATTAAAACAAGTTTCGGAATCTCATTCACAAAGTTTGTATAAATAGGATTAGAAAAAATATCATCAAGTCTTAAAAAATAAGCTAATATAAGTGATGCATTTATAAGAAAAATATCAAAGAATAATAAAGAAAGAGCTCTTATCTTATATTTCATACTGTGATTATTTCCTCCTTTATTTAAGCTTTAATCAACCTATATTATTATATCAGCAAATCAGATTTTAGTGAAGACTCCAAAAAAAGGCTTGAGATACAAAACTCAAACCTTTAAATATACCATTATCAACTTATGTTGAAGTATTTATGCAATTAGCCTTAAAATGACCAAGCTTGTATATTTAGAAATATACTATTCTATCTTCGCCAAATACTTGTTAATCAGAACTACTCCAACAGCTACTATACCACCAAAAATCAATCCAATAAATACGTTAAGTGCGTTATTGGGACTAGTTTTAACAATTGGAGCTACAGGAGCAGACAACAAGTAAATATTGTTTTTAGCAATATTAATAATACTACTGGGTTCTTCAACTATCCCTGTTTCATAATATTGTGATATAACCTTTTTTTCTTTGCCAAGCTCTTCTAAGTTTTGTTTAAAAACTCTTATGTTGTCTTCTGTTGAGATTATCAGTTGTTTATTATCCACTATGCTCTCTTGTAATTTTGTATATGCAGGATTAATAATATTCTCTATAACAATACTATTGCCTAAGTTAGCTAAGCCACTTTGACTAATTGTCTCGGGGGTCTTTGCAAGAACCTCCTCATTTTTTTGTAATATTTGCTTGGTACTTTCTAACAAAGTCTCCTGTGC
>JAEWZA010000307.1 GCA_023395575.1 Bacillota bacterium | reverse complement strand
AAATAGGAGCTCGTAATATGCATAACTTTGAACTTCTAAAGGAAGTTGGTATGACTCAAAAACCTGTTCTGCTAAAAAGAGGTATTAGTGCAACTATTCAAGAATTTATGTTTGCCGCTGAGTATATTGGACTTCAAGGTAACCGTAAAATAATACTTTGTGAACGTGGAATACGTACATATGAAACTAAAACAAGAAACACTCTTGATATAGCATCTGTTCCAATAATTAAGAAGGAAACAAGTTTGCCTATATTGGTGGATTTAA
Source organism: Bacillota bacterium (assembly GCA_023395575.1). GTDB lineage: Bacteria > Bacillota > Clostridia > Acetivibrionales > DSM-1351 > Ruminiclostridium. The sequence continues at coordinate 3,453 of JAEWZA010000307.1, read as the reverse complement.
GCCACTCTTTGGGTAGAAAGGATATAGTAAATAGTATTGCACGAGCAGCTTTAGCAGTAGGTGCAGATGGAATAATGATTGAGGTACATCCTTACCCTGAAGTAGCGCTATCAGATAGTAAACAACAGCTTAATCCTGAAGAATTTGAACAGTTATTAGGTTTTATTGACAATTTTTGATATAGAGTTTAATAATTGGAAAAACACGGTGTGCTATAAACGGTGTGAATAACTAGTTTCGTTTATTCAGTAAAATAATACTCCTTTTTGGTAAAATAGAAATAATCATTGCCAAGAAGGAGATTTTTATATTATGCTTAAAAAAGATTGGTTAATATATAGTATTTAGATAAGTATTATCAGTATGTTCTGTTAAAGGCAAAATTGTCTGTATCTTTCTGAAAAAAGTTGAGAAAGTTATATATAAAGTGAGAAACAGTTAAAATTAAATTTATAGTATAAATTATAAAAATAGGTAAATGTATTGTAGACAATTGAGTTATTAGGTAGAATATATATAATGAAATGGTAAGTGTTTGGATTTTTATTGACATTTAAACAATAACAGAGAGTGAAAAAAATAATGCTAAACTATAAACATAACACAATTGAAATGGATAAAATTATTAATGATTCAATCAAGGCTCTTGACTTGGGAAAAAAAGAAATAATTGAAATTGCAGAAAACACAAGGTTAGATAGAAAAAGGCTTGAGGACGAACTGGAAATATTAAGAAGAGAAGTTTTTGAAATCATTAGTGAGATTGAAGAGCTAGAACACGACTTAAAGCAAAGTAAGAAAAAGCTTTTTGATGTTAATAGAGATTTCAACAAATATAGCCAGGGTGAGCTTGAAAAGGCGTACCAAGATGCTGATAATTTGCTGGTCAAGCTTGCTGTAAGGCGTGAGCAAGAGAGATTTTTGATTAAAAGACGTAATGATATTGAGGTAAGAATAAAAGATTCAACAAAAACTCTAAAGCGAGCAGATAATCTAATAGGCCATGTAGGTATAGCTCTTGAGTATCTAAGTGGTGAGTTAAAAGATGCAGGAGAAGAACTTGACAATTTACAGCAAAAGCAGTACTTGGGTATTAGAATTATTGAGGCTCAGGAAGATGAAAGAAAGCGTTTTGCTCGTGAGATTCATGATGGACCAGCTCAATCTATGTCTAACATAGTAATTAAAGCAGAAATTTGTGAGAAGCTTATTGACAAAAATATCAGTGAAGCAAAGGGTGAATTGCGTAATCTAAAAAAGATTACAAGAGATAGCCTTCAGGAAGTTAGAAAGATAATTTATAATCTCAGACCTATGGCACTTGATGATTTAGGGCTTTTGCCAACGCTGGAAAGGTATGTTATATCATTTAAAGAGGATACTAATATTGATGTTACATTTAAGGTTAGAAATGTTGACGAAGATTTAAAACCTGCTATTTCACTTACTGTATTTAGAATTGTACAGGAGGCTTTAAATAATATATTAAAGCACTCAGAAGCTAAATCTGCATCAATTCTCTTGGAACGTGTTGAACAGAGGCTAATTATAACCATAATTGATAATGGAATTGGATTTGACACTAATGCCGTACGACTTAATAAGAAAAAGAATAAGTCGGATTTAAGCGGAGGATTTGGGCTTTACAGTATGAAGGAGAGAGTAGCATTACTTGAAGGTGAATTTGAAGTAATATCAGAAATAGGAAAAGGAACTACACTTAAAATACAAATACCGCTCATAAATGAAGAGGAGGCTCCTAATTAATGGATAAAATTAGAGTGATGATTGCGGATGACCATGCTATGGTAAGACAAGGTCTAAAGACTATTATCGAGCTAGAGGATGACATAGAGGTTGTATCTCAGGCAGCTAATGGAGAACAGGCAGTTTTACTTGCTAGACAAGATAAACCTGATATAATTTTAATGGATATTAATATGCCTGTATTAAATGGTTTACAAGCAATAAAAATTCTTAAAGAAGAAAATTGCAATTGTAAAATTATTGTATTAACCCTTCACCAAGATAGAGAATATTTATTTAGAACAATACAGTTAGGTTGTGAAGGATATGTATTAAAAGATGCGGAATCATCAGTTTTGATTGAAGCAATTAGAAGTGTGTATCATGAAAAGACATATATTCAACCAAACATGACGGGTGAACTGGTTAAGGAGTTTAATAGGATAACACTTATTGAGCAGGATAACTCTATAACAAAAAATCTTACAAATAGAGAAATAGAGGTTTTGAAATTAATTGCTGATGGCTTAATTAATAAGGAAATAGCTAAAAATCTCTTTATTAGTGAAAAGACTGTAAAAAATCATATTTCCAATATATTTAAAAAGCTTGATGTAAATGATAGAACGCAGGCAGCCATTTATGCATTCAAACACAATATTAAAACGTAGAACATAATATAATAGAAATTTTGCATAAAGAAATTAACATTTTGGTTAATTTTAACTTATATGCATATAAATAGTAAATTGAACTAACTAATTGGGTGCTACATATTTTGATTTTTTTATACTTAACTTTCATTTGATATTGCTTCCAAAGCTGATATACTAGGCTTTAAGCAGTATATTCAATTGCGAAGTTTGAGTAATTAGCCTATGCAACCAATTTTGGCTTCAACTAGCAATTAACCTTTTAAGGAGTTATATTTAATGAAAACAAATTTAATAAATTCTCTAATTAAATTCTTAATTGAGAAAAACAATTTCAGTTTGGTAAATGCAAATTTTGAAACACTTGACTTTAGCAATGGTGCAGCAGGCTTAATAAAGAATTTTCAAGGTACTACAGTATTTCTAGAAGTAATTGATGCAGATAGGTTTGATAATGTACAGATATCTGAAATCATGGAAAAATCTGCAGCCATGTTAGAGAGTATAAATGGCAGTGATGCATATATATTCAAACTATTCTTATTTGACTACACACCTAGTCAAGCAGTGTTAGATATAATTGAACAGGGTCAGACAGATAATATACCAGAAAAGAAATTTTTGAAGTGCATGTCAGCGGATGTTTCAAATAAAATTGTTAGAAAGCACTATACTGAGCCAGCCTTTGATGGAAATATTGTTAAGGCAATGAATAAATTTTTTGCAAAAAATATACAATCAAATGAAACATCAATAGAAGAGATTAAAGAATTATTGGTGAAGAGAAGTAAGGATTTTCAAATAGAATTAAAGGTAAAAACTCCTTGGGTTACTTATGTCCTCATAGCTGCAAATATATTGGTATGGCTGTTTTTGAGGATATTATCTTTTAAAACAAATACTCCATATGTTAATCTTTTAGCTCCATATGGTGCAAAAGTAAATTCGCTTATAGTAGAAGGAGAATATTGGAGATTCATTTCAGCAATGTTCTTACATTCAAACGAAATACATCTATTATTAAATTGCTATTCACTTTATATGCTAGGTTCAC
>JAEWZA010000290.1 GCA_023395575.1 Bacillota bacterium | reverse complement strand
TATATATTGGAATATGCAGCTGGAAAATTCAATAAAATTTTTAACTGATTTATAGGGGTGAAACAGAAATGTTTAGTCTCAGAAATCAGATAAATATAGTCCTCGGAGTTTCCGAGAGCATACTTATGCTATCTAAAGGGGGGATTGAGTCTACGCCTGTAAACTTATTCGATTAGAATTAAATTTCGGGTATGGACATGAATATGTTAAAAGTAATGACTATATTAGGAACACGTCCTGAGCTTATAAAATTAAGCAGAGTTATTGATAAGCTTGATATATATACAAAACATATACTTGTACATACAGGACAGAATTTTGCTTACGAACTTAATGAGGTGTTTTTTAAGGAAATGAGAATAAGGCAGCCTCAATATTATTTAAATTGTGCAGGTGAAACCACAATAGAGACTATTGCTAATGTACTGATTAAAACAGATGAGGTGTTAGAATCAGAGAAACCAGATGCGGTCTTGATATATGGAGACACTAATAGCTGTTTGTCTGCCATTGCAGCTAAGCGAAGAAGGATACCAATATTCCATATGGAAGCAGGAAATCGTTGCTTTGACCAGAGAGTACCCGAAGAAATAAACCGCAAAATAGTAGATCATTTAAGTGATATCAATATGCCAATATCAGAACATGCGAGAAGGTATTTGCTTCAAGAGGGTATAAAGGGTGAGACCATAATAAAAATCGGTTCATCAATGAAAGAAGTGTTTGAATATTATAAAAATGACATAGAGAAATCAGAAATATTGAATAGCATGCAGCTAAAATCTAAGGACTACTTTGTGGTTAGTGCTCATAGAGAAGAAAATATTGACTGGGCTGATAATTTTAATAATTTAATTGAAACATTAAATACTATTGCAGGTAAATATAAAAAGAGAATTATTGTATCCACACATCCAAGAACTATGAAAAAAGTAATGCTACTGGACAAATCAATTTTTGACCCTCAAATTGAGTGGTTAAAACCTTTGGGCTTTTTTGATTACATAAAACTTCAAACTAATGCATTTTGTGTAATATCAGATAGTGGAACTATTACGGAAGAGGCGTCCTTACTATCTTTCCCTGCTATCACTATAAGAAATACTCATGAGAGACCTGAAGGCATGGATAAGGGTGTTCTGATTTTATCTGGGCTAAAAGCAGATAGGGTTTTACAGTCTATTGATATTGTAACGGGATATAGAAAAAATAAAATTTCCACTTTAACACAGAATGATTTAGTTGATGGAAATGTAATATCCGAGAAGGCTTCTGCACCAACACCTGTATTTAAAGCAGATTCAGTGGATGATTACAGTGCTTCTAATGTATCTGATAAAGTGGTAAGAATAATCATGAGCTATAGGGATTATGTCATTCAAACAGTGTGGAGGGGGATGGAGCTGTAAATGGGCAAGAAAAAGATATTGATTTTAGGTTCAACAGGAATGGCAGGGCATGTAATAACTACATATTTCGAAGAAAATGGAGCCTATGAGGTATTTAATCTTGCACATAAGAAAAGACTGAATGAAAAAACATATGTACTTGATGTAACTGATTTTATTGAATTTGAAGAATTTCTGAAGAAAGAGGATTTTGATATCATAGTAAACTGTATTGGGATACTAAACCAATATGCAGATGCAAATAAGGGAAAAGCTATTTTACTGAATTCCTATCTGCCACACTTTTTGGAAAGTAAGTTTAGAGGTTCTCTTGTAAAAATTATCCATTTAAGCACCGATTGCGTTTTTTCTGGTAAATCAGGTTCCTACATAGAAACAGCTTTTAGGGATGGGGATTCATATTATGACCGTACAAAGGCTATAGGTGAGATAATGGAGGGTCGCAATTTAACCTTCAGAACTTCAATTATAGGGCCAGACCTTAATTATGATGGTATAGGTCTTTTTAATTGGTTTATGAAATCCAAAGGAACAATTAATGGGTATGCAAATTCTATTTGGACAGGTGTTACAACTATTGAGTTAGCAAAGGCGATAGAAAAAGCTATAGAAAAGGATATTTCAGGATTATATCATTTAGTAGCTGAAAAGAGCATAAATAAGTATGAGCTGCTTTTGCTAATCAAAAAAATATTTAGTAAAAATGATATTAGCATAGATAAATATCAGAATGAACCTCTAGACAAAAGCTTAATTAATACCCGTAATGATTTTGAATATAATGTTCAAGATTATAATAAAATGATATCTGAAATGAAAGCTTGGATTTTAGCTCATCCTTCTTTTTACACCCATTATACTAAATAGAGCTTGGTAAACGATAGTAGATATGCATGAATAACTGCATTCTTTAAGCAAGCTTTTTCCAAGTAATTCATGAAATATTTTCTACCTAACTTAACATTAGCAGCAATTGTGGCTGGAAATATAAATTACTAATGAAAATGGGAAAATATTTGTTTTTTATATACATAAAGGTTATATTTATAAAATAGATTGATTTGGCTTGCAAATTAATATTAGCAGGTTGAGAAGAATAAATTAATAATAAATGTGGAGGTTTATGTAAACATATATATGGGATAACCAATATGCGTTTTGTAAGCCTCTTTATTTTTTAGGGAATTTTACTAAGAGTGATTGTTGTAAATAACAACTAAATGAAGCGTAAATATATTTATGTAAAGAATAAAAATATATATTGAAATCGACACCAAAGTACATCTAGATAATTATATTTATAGATTATTTAATTCATTATTATTAAAATAGTGACAAAAAATATAACTTTAGTATAAAATTAAATTGATTAGCATTAAAAACTTTCAATATAAGATAAATACAGTAATGCATTATGTTATATAATATGTTAAAATAGGATAATTAAGAAATATATTGTTATATTAGAGTCGTAAATATGCAGTCCTTAATATAAATATTGGAGGCGCTATGAGACAAGTTGACTTCATTTTTCCAGAGAATAAAAAGAAGTATTTCAGAAAATTCAGCAAAATTAAATCTGTTGCTGCATATTTGCCAGAAAACGTTGTGACAAATGATTACATAATAAATGCTAATAAGTTGACCATGAAAGATAGCGTAATTCGTAAATCTATTGGAACTTATCAACGAAGGGTGGCAGATGATAACGAAGTTGATTCAGATATATTAGCTTGTGCTGCTCAAAATTGTATGACTAAAGCAAATATACATGTTGATAAACTATCAAGGATAATTGCCACCAAATTTTTTGGGGACAACCTTTTACCGATGACTGCTAGCATGGTACAAAGAAAATTAGGATGTTTATATGCGACTCAATCATTTGATGTTGATGGAGGTGTAAATTCTTTTTTACATGCCGTTGACCTTGGAACTCGATATATTAACAGCGGTGATGATTATGTTCTTATTGCTTCAGGAGGAATATGTAATAGATTAATCAGTAAAACCGACCCAAGAGTTGCATTTCTATTTGGAGATGGTGCAGCTTCAATATTACTTGCGTCTTCTGATGAACCTCACTTTCTGGCTAGTTATTTTTATACAAACCCTGCATATTATGAAATTGCTGCTACACAAAAGCTCAAACCTGAGTATACTAAAAAATATTTTGAAAAAGGTGACTTTTCTCTATTTTATGATTTCTATCGTATGGATAACTGGAAAATTGCAGAAGAGTTCTATAGAATTGCAGCTATTACAGTAAGAGATTATCTTCTTGAAGAAAGTAACCTTAAAATGAGTGATATAGATCTTGTGCTTGTTACCGAAAACAATAAGCCTATTTGGGAAATCACTTTAGACGCTTTAGGTGTAGAAAAAGAAAAAAGCATTTCATTAATACATAATTATGGCAATACAATGTCTGCAATGCTTCCGCTGCTTTTAAATGAAGCATTCAGCACTGGACGTATTGAAACAGGCATGAATATTTTAATGCTCTCACATGGCGAGGGCTTCAGTGGGGGTGGTATGATTTATAGAGTTTAGCATTAGCTAATGCATATTAACGCATTAGTAGAAGTTTGTAGTGTTTAATATCGAATAGGGGGAAGTAGTTATGACGCAAGATGATATTTACAAAAGAATGAAGGATATTCTAGTAGAGTACTTTCGGCTAGATGAAGATGAAGTTACTCCAGACACCCATTTGATAGATGATTTGGGTGCAGATTCTATTGCTATTGTTGAGATGAGTTTTCGTATTTCAGAATGTTTTTCTGTGCCAATTGTTGAAGCAGATAAAGAACTGCTGGTAGTAAAGAATATGGCAGAAGAAATATATAAACAGATTAATAATAATGGGTAATCTCAATAAATAGTAAAGAGGCTGTAAAATATGAAAACAATGATAAAATATCCACCGATAAGTGATTTAAAGGTAACACGGTATTCGAAGATAATTTCAACAGGTTCTTACTTACCGGATAATATTGTAACTAATGAGGATATTATCAAACGCTATAATTTAATTGCTACTGATAGAGCAGTAAGATACTCTATTGGCA
>JAEWZA010000271.1 GCA_023395575.1 Bacillota bacterium | reverse complement strand
GCATTGCATAATGTACTCGGGGACCACTGATGCTAGTTCTCCGATTTGAAGCACCAATGTATCCACTTGAGTTACATTATTTTGCTTAGCAATGTTTTCAACTGATTTAATAATTTCAATCATAATTCCCAATTCATGCAATTAATTTCACCACCTTTATTTGAAGCCAATAAACTTCCTTACTTTTTTAATTGCAATTCGGCCTTTACGTTTAAGCATATATTTAACTACTATTGGTTTCATTTCAGGGAGAGCCACACCTTCCCCGTTATATTTCCTTTCAAGTGTTATGGCCTGGAATTTACATTTAGTTGTACATACTCCACAACCTACGCAAAGAAATTGATCAACAACAGTAGCTCCACAACTTAGACAACGTTCTGTTTCCTTCCTGACCTGTTCCTGAGTAAATGTACCACGTATGTCTTTAAAGATTTTTCCATACTTCTCTTCTCCGATATTTCCTGCTTTTTGCCTTGGAATTTGGTCATATCCGCTTAAGTCTATATTTTCCTTATCTAATGCACGGTATTCTCTTTTACTACGACCAATTGTCAGGCTCTGCCCAGGATGAACGTAACGATGGATGGAAATGGCTCCCTGCTTGCCATGTGCAATAGCATCAATTGCAAACTTAGGTCCTGTTACTGCATCACCCCCAGCAAATACATCTGGTTCACCAGTCTGGAAAGTAAACATGTCCGCCTTTATAGTCCCATTAACATTCAAATCCAGCTTGCTATTTGCAATTAAGCCGCCCCAATCAATAACTTGTCCCACAGATATCAAAACATGACTGGCTTCAACAATATAGGTGTCATTCTCATCATAAATAGGACGGAATTTTTTATCCTTATCAAACACCGAAATACACTTCTGAAACTCCACTCCCACAACTCTGCCATTTTCCGTTAAAATACGTTTTGGTCCCCAGGAATTATTTATCCCAACACCATCTTCCATAGCTTCTTCTATTTCTTCCTCAAGAGCAGGCATTTCTTCACGACTTTCTAGGCAGAACATATCTACTTTAATGTCACCTGTTTTTACTGCAGTTCTGGCAACGTCAATAGCAACATTACCTCCACCAATAACAACAACCTTTCCTTCAAGTCCAACATGCTCACCTATATTAACCTTGCGTAGAAAATCAACACCTGTCATGACCCCTTCAGCGTTTTCACCTTCGATATTGAGGTTTCTCCCCATCTGAGCTCCTATTGCAAGGTAGAAGGCTTCAAACCCTTGAGCTCTTAAATCATTTAGTTTTACATCCTTACCTACTTCAATGCCGGTCTTAAAAGTAACTCCCAACTCTTTTAAAATATCAATTTCTGCATTAACTACATCCTTTTCCAACCGGAAGGATGGAATTCCGAAGGTAAGCATACCGCCCAAAGCTTTCTCCTTTTCAAATACAGTAACCTTATAACCATCAAGAGCTAAAAAGTAAGCGCAGGAAAGCCCTGCTGGCCCAGCTCCCACAACTGCAATTTTTTTCTCATATTGATGTCTTACTTTTGGTATGTAGCGTCTATCCATGTTCAAGTCTTGTTCTGCAATGTATTTCTTTATATCATCAATAGCAACTGGGTCGTCTACATTTCCCCTGGTGCACGCTGATTCGCATTTTCTCGGACAAATACGCCCGCACACTGCTGGGAATGGATTTTCATGCTTTATCAACTCAAGTGCTTCTGTATATCTTTCCTGTGAGGCCAGCTTGATATAACCTGGTATCGCAATGTGAGCAGGACATTCAGTTTTGCAGGGAGCAGTACCTGTATTAGTAACCTCCTGTCTGTTGTAGCGGTAATCAGGATTCCAGTGCTCAGGCCCCCATTCCGTATCATATGGGAGTTCATCCCTTTTAAATTCTTCTATAGGAGTTTTTCCACACAATTTCTGTCCCAATCTCAGTGCATTGACCTGACATGCTTCAACACATTCTCCGCATCCAACACATTTGGTCTTGTCCACTTTGGAAACATAGTTTGAACGCACCATATCTGGATTTAAAAACATTTCGGCAGTTCTTAAGGAAAGACAAGAACATCCGCAACAGTTACATATTGCATGGGTTTTCCCAGAACCATCGGTATTCGGGATTTGATGTACCAATCCGTTTTCTTCTGCTTTTCGGATGATTTCAAAAGCTTCATCTCTGGTAATGCTTCTGCCTCTGCCTGTGCGGATATAATATTCGGCTGCATGCCCCATCTGGATGCACATATCCTCCTTAAGGTGTCCACATCCTTCTCCCATGATTTCTCTTACTGTACGGCAAGAACAATCTGATACCGAGAAGACATCATTTTCATTAAGATATTTTGAAACCTCCTCATAGGAGGCTCTTCTAGATTCTCCATCAATAGCTTTTTCGATAGGTATGACGCGCATCAAGCCAATCCCCACAGGAAAATTACCAGTCGTAGCTGGACCTCGTACTCTTCCGTATTCTTCAAAGGCTTCGGCAATCTGAGGGTACTTCCTAACATTCTCTTTATTGTTTGACATCATTTCCATAATACCTGGAACCCATGTGTCATGCCAGTATTTGTCTGTTCCATCAATATTATTTACGAAGCAGACACCAGCCATGGCTAATTCCCAAAGGAGCTTTGCTGTATGGGCAACAGGTTTGCCGCATCTTATAGCAAGCTCTTCTGCAGTCAGTGGGTTACGGAATTCCAAATGAAGCGCTACCTGAGCCATTTCGTCGGTTACAACTGGAGCCAGAATTTTATATTCAGGATCCTTCTCTGTAATACCATTCTTGGAGCCCATCTTTTTTCTGCTAATTTTGTTGGCAAGCTGCAATATTAATACGTTTGCCATGATTTCGTCCTCCTAAAATATTTTTTGGTTATTAAGCGTTCCAATTTTTCACTTCTGTCTGAATCCAATTTATCCATTCTTCGAATCCTTCACCAGTTTTAGCAGATATCTTGATTAATTTTATAGCTGGGTTCAATTTTCTTACTCTATCTTCCAACGCCTTAAAATCAAAGTCAAAATAGTCCATTGCATCAATTTTATTAATCAATAATACATCGACAATGGAAAACATTAGTGGATATTTCAGAGGCTTGTCATCACCTTCAGGAATACTTAAAATCATGGCACTTTTGGATGCTCCTGTGTCAAATTCAGCAGGGCAAACAAGATTTCCTATGTTTTCAAGTATTACAAAATCAATCCCCTCTGTTTCAAGGCCAGTCAAACCCTGCTTTGTCATATCCGCAGTAAGATGACACATCCCTCCCGTATGTAGCTGAATTACTTTTGCTCCTGTTTTTGCAACGGCAAAGGCATCTACATCGGAGTCAATGTCAGCTTCAATTACTCCAATCTGCATACCGTTTTTTAATGATTCGATTGTCCGTATAACTGTTGTTGTTTTACCTGAACCAGGAGATGACATTAAATTTAGCAAAAAGGTTTTATTTTTCTTAAGCTCTTCCCTTAGTAGATTTGCCTGACGATTGTTGTCAGCATAAACACTTTGTTTGATTTCGAGAATCTGAAACGGTTTCATATCGTTTAGCCTCCAAATATATAGAATTGAGTGTTTGAAATTATGTCAAATAGCATAACACATGTTATGTTTTGATTTCATGTTATCACATTTTAATTTTTTAGTCTAGTGCTTTTTTTATTAACTCAAACTTCGCACATAAAAATCTAATGGTACATTCTATAGCCTGCCAAACACATCTAGTTCACATAACGCATATAATATATTATCAATCATGAAAGGAATGAGAGCAAATTGTATAATAAACCGTATATGAATCCCTACCCATATTATAATAACATGCCAATGAATTATTCCGATAACAATAATGATTATCAGAGCCCTTATTCAGCATATAAGCCTTTGGCCCAGCAGAATAATCCGCAAAAAAATCAACAATCTAACTCGATCAATAAAGGTAACTCTACAAATTTTAAAGATTATGGACCACAACCCTTTGTAGTTAACATTGAAGTAGTTACTAAACAAAACAACACTTTTCGTACTGCATTATGGACTGGACAACATTTACAGCTTACATTAATGAGCATCAATGTTGGTGAAGACATTGGTCTAGAAATTCATCCTAATACCGATCAGTTCATACGTATTGAAGAAGGTCAAGGTCTTGTTATTATGGGAGATCATCAAACCAGCCCAAATTTTCAAGCAAATGTTAAAGATGGTTTTGCAATAATAATACCTGCCGGAAAATGGCACAATATAATAAATACAGGTAGAAAACCGCTTAAGCTATACTCAATCTATGCACCTCCACAGCATCCATTTGGTACAATTCATGCAACAAAAGCAATTGCTCAGGCTGCTGAAGAAAGTCATAGCTACTAATTTATACTACAGTTGCTACGTATAATATGATATTTAAGAATAACTTAAATTTAAAGCCAATAAAGGTCTAGAATCGAAATTGACTTTAGTAAGTAGAAAACAAAGCTACTGCTACAAACGGTTGGCTTTGTTTTTTTATATATCCCCTATTCCCTTTTATAATTTTTTTGGCACAAATAGATTTTATGTACAAAAATAATATCACTAATAACTAAATGAGATTATTATCTATTTAAAATTGTAACATTACAATAACATAATATAATATTATTAACAGACAACTAAATTTGTATGTAATATTACTAATAAATTGATATTTTGCTATTAATATGTTATAATTTGACTAAATATGAGGAATTATACCGTTAAAAGAGTCAATAATAATTTCGTTAAATACAATCTGCTTCGTGCTGTATATTGACTCTGTCAATACTGACTTTGTTAAATACAATTTGCTTCTTACTGTATATTGACTCCGTCAATACTGACTTTGTTAAATACAACTACTTCGTACTGTTATTGATTTATTCAAATTACTATCAATTGAAATACTACTGCTATTGTGAAAAGCCTTCACCCAACATAAGTTTACTGCTCCTAGATGAATTAGGCTACTAAGCTGGCTTTGAAAATCAGTTTGAGTTGATAGTATGACGTTATTACGTGTTGACCTTTTGACAGCATAGTTTCTTGTTTATTCTAATGATCTGATGGGGAAAAATTTATTTAAAGGGGTGTATTTTATGAAGAAAATTTATAGCAGAGCTATTTCTCTGCTCACAGCCATTGCAATGGTCTGTACTGTTGTTACAACAATTACTGTACCAGTTCAAGCTGAAAGTTCAATGCCATTGACTGTTGAAGCTGAAGCCTGTACTCTCGGAAGTGGTGTTACTGTTGCTACTGATGTCTACGGAACAAAATATCCTGGATATACTGGTGACGGATTTGCTTGGGTTACAAATGCTGGACCAATAACATTAAAGGTGGATGTTCCTGAAAACGCTATGTATGAGCTTAAAACAAGATGTTGGATGTATTTAGGTGCACAAGATGAAACAAGACTTCAGTCAGTTAGTGTAAATGGTAAAAAAATTGGAGATTTCTACATTCCAAACAAGGGACAATGGATTGATTTCAGTTTCGGTTTCTTTTATCTTGAAAAAGGTACTGCAACCATTGAAATTGGTTCCTCAGGTAGTTGGGGTTATATACTATACGATACAGTAACATTTGACTATGCAGATATGCCAGAGCTTAATATTGATCCTACACTATGCGATCCAAAAGCAACTGCTGAAACAAAATCACTTATGAAATATCTTACCAGTGTTTATGGAAAAAGTGTGATTTCTGGTCAGCAGGAAATTTACGGTAGTGGACATGACGGTAATTATGAATATGAATTTGACTACATATATAACAAAACAGGCAAATATCCTGCAATCAGAGGTTTTGATTATATGAACTATAATCCTCTATATGGTTGGGATGATGGTACAACAGAGCGTATTATTGATTGGACAAAAAACCGTGGCGGTATTTCAACAGTATGCTGGCATATCAACGTACCACAGGATTTTACAAGCTATAAGCTTGGTGAAGCAGTGGATTGGCAGAAATGTACTTATAAGCCAACTTCCAGCTTTAAAACTGCTAATTGCTTAGACACATCAACAAAGGAATATGCTTACTTAATGCTAGCAATTGAAGATCTTGCTGAGCAGCTGCTTATTCTTCAAGAGGCTGATGTTCCAGTTCTATTCCGTCCTTTCCATGAAGCTGAAGGCAATAATAATACAGACGGTTCTGGAGCATGGTTCTGGTGGGGTTCATCAGGTTCAGAAGTTTATAAACAGCTCTGGAAACTTCTTTATACTACACTAACTGAAAAATATGGACTTCATAATCTTATTTGGGAAGTAAATCTTTATACATATGCTAACTCACTACAATGGTATCCAGGAGATAACTATGTAGATATCGTTGCATATGATAAGTATGAAGGTTCTCCTACTAATTGGGGCACAAGTGCTGCAACAAGTTTATTCCTTTCTCTTGTAAATTACACTAACGACACAAAAATGGTTGCAATGTCTGAAAACGATGTTATTCCAGACATTAAAAATATAATTAATGAAGGTGCTTGGTGGTTGTATTTCTGTCCATGGTATAGTGAATACCTCACTGACAGAAATGATCCTGTACTCCTAAAAACCATCTACAACAGTGATAAAGTAATTACTTTGGATGAACTTCCAAAAGATCTTTATAATTCATCTACTCCATCAACTAGATTAATAGGAGATGTTAACTTAGACGGAAACTTTGATGCTATAGATTTTGGACTATTAAAATCACATTTGCTAGGTATTAGTACAGTATCAATTGATAAAACAAATGCAGATGTGGATGGTACAGGAAATATAGATGCTCTTGATTTTGCTTTAATGAAGCAAAAGCTTCTTGGCATAATTGATAAGTTCCCAGCAGAAAAATAGTTGAAAAAATAACTATGCTGCGCATCAGTAGTTTTTTATAAGCTGGTGCGCAGCTAATTTATGTCTAAGTAAATTTTGTTGTACTGATAATGCAATTAAATCAAATAAGTGTCTGAATGCTAATTTATTATGAACTGAGTTTTCAGATAACTACTTATTACTTATAATGGTACGGAAGTACCAGTAAGCCAGTACTTTAAATTTATCTGCGAAGTTCATAAAATAATCAGCACAACGAGATATTACATACCTCCCATGCCCTCCATTGTAAATAAATCGGGGCTTAGCATTCCAAATATCATTGCCACATGTGCAACTACCAAAAATATTCCTATAAAGATTGCATGTAGTTTTAGCTTGCCAACTTCATCTCTTTTACTTCCAATTACACCTATGTCAAGTAAAAACATACCGAGGAAAGGAATTACTCCTAAAAGATAAAATCCAACAGCTATTACATCTATAGGACCTCTCCATCCACCTGTTAAAGTAAGTGGTATCACAGCAGTAAATAAAAGATAGATAAAAATTCCAAGGAAATAGAGTCCTGCGAAAATACCTGTTACTTTGCTTACCTTTTTTGCTATACTATTTAGGTTCCTTGTGAAAAGTATTATCAATTCAGTAATTGCTAATGTTTCTGCACAGATAACCGGAATTGCCATAAAAATAAGTAAATTCCATGGTTGATTTACTGCAAGCAATTCCATATAGTGAGTCATTGTACTCATAGTCATAGTTTAAAGCTCCCTTCCAAACTTGGTTTGCTATATCTTATTCGTAGTAACTTACTCTATAAAGCAATTTTACAAGATATTTATGTAGAATTTATGAAGATTAATTATAAGCCAGTAAAAATTTTCCGTCCTTAGCCATTATTAAATTAGAACATAGAAAAATTAATTTATATTATTTTTATGGTAAGACAAATTCGATTAAGCTAATTATGATGTCATTACATTATGTTGTAATATTGAATGTTTAGCTGTTGTAAAACAACATTTTATGTATACTGATGCCTTATTACAATAAATAGTACGCGAGTGCAATATATACCTAATTGCGAAGCTCGGTTAGAAATTGATGCTAGAAATAGCAGGTGAAGAACAAGTATTGTAGCCGACACAGCTACACGACGTAGCTGTGAGTATTACATCATGACAGGATGCCTCGTGTTATACGGTCGGCGGAATTGCTTCTTCTCTAACTAGTTAATAAATTTCATAATTTTCTTGCCAACTATTTTAAACCTTTGGCAAGGATATAATAAATTCTGTACCCAAATCAACTTTACTAATAACTTCTATTTTCCCTTTATGAGCTTCAACAATAGCCTTGGCTATAGTTAATCCAATACCTGAGCCACCTGACATTCTATTTCTCGATTTGTCTGCCCTATAGAATCTCTCAAAAATGTATGGAAGATCTGCTTCTGAAATACCCGGTCCATTATCCTTAACGGCTATTTGCGTAATACTCTCATCTCCCTTTATTATTACCTCCACATTACTTCCTTCATGAGTATATTTTAATGCATTAGCTAGTAAGTTTATTACAACTTGACTAAGTTTATCTTTGTCGGCATTAATGTACTCATCCTCTGCGATTAATTCTATTTTAATTCCTTTGTTAACATATTCACTTTCAAAATTATTAATAATATGTTGCACTGTTTCTGTAATATTAAAATTTGCTTTATTTAATATAATATTTTCACTCTCATATTTCGCTAATCTTTCTAAATCACCCACCATATTACTGATTCTGACAATCTCATCATGGCAACTAACTAGTCTGTCTTTTTCAGGTTTCCAAATACCATCAATCATAGCTTCTAAATGACCTTGAAGTGTGGCAAGAGGTGTTCTTAGTTCATGTGCAACATCACCAGTCAGCCTTTTTCTAAGATTTTCTTGTTTTTCAAGTGCATCAGCAAGATTGTTGATGGTATCAGTTAACTGAATTATTTCTCTAGTACTTGATTTTTCTAAAATCCTATCTGAATAAAAGCCTTTGGAAATATTCTTTGCTGTAATAATAGCTCTTGATATAGGTGAGCTTAATCTTTTAGCCATTATAGTTCCAATAATAAGGGCAAATAATAAAGAAAATATGCCAACACTTATCAACATTTTGTTTAAAGTGGTTATGAAAGCCAAATCATTATCACTTAAGTAAAAAGGACCATAAGACCCAATCTCAACTATTCCTACTTTTTCTAAATTGTAATAAATAAAGTAGGGCTTCTCTATATATTCTCCCTTCATATCAGGATAATGACTACTCATATTATGAGACATATGCTCTATTATCCGTTGACACATCCCATTATTATGAACTTTTGCATCCCAGATTGCTTTCCCAGATAAATCGGAAATCTTTATTATCATTCCATTTTCTAGTGCACTTACCCCAATGGATTCTAACATATCAGTATTCCACTTTCCAACATTCTGATATTGTTTGCTTAAGGATGATATAATTTCTTTATTCTTCTGTTCCTGATTTTTCTGAACATATTCTCTAAACTGCTTATCAAGAAATATATTTGAAAGTATACTAATTAAAAATACACTAATTAATGCAACTAAAATATAGGATAAGGATAGCTTTGCTTTTAAGGTATATTTCATAATAATGTCCATACCTTATTATTTTGTATGACTCTACATAAACATGCTGGCATGAACGTACCCCCTTTTTTTTAATACTAAGGTTTGCTTAGCAATTACTATATTAAACTCATTGAACTAATTTATTTTGACTAAGTTTGCAGATAGAGTACGTATTGCTTATACTGGTACGCGAGTACAACTTAGATAAATGGGTTACTTGGTTAAAGATATTTGTTTGAATTTGTAGGCGAAGAATAGTTAATTCTACCGTAAAACATACACGATGTAGGTTTTAGCGAAACAATGAAGCATGGATGCTGAATGTGAGCGACGGTATAATTAACTATAATGAGCCGCTACTAATTCAACAAATATCTTGTGAGTAATCCATTTAGATAAGTTAGTACGGGAGTACCTGTAAGCCAATGTATTTACCTGTAAGGTTCATAAAATAATTAGCACAACGCGTTAATTTAGAATATTTCTATTGTCACTTGTATTCTTGACCTTTTCAATTGACTTTATAATATAGGAATGCAGCTTTTCCATAAAAATCTGCTCTGTAGTTTCCCCATTTTCTATCATTGTAAGGCCTTTTTCCCAGCTTGCAGTCAAAGATGGGTTTAAAAGCTCCCTTGCCGTTTTTCGTACTAGCTTTACTATGGCTTCACCCTTCAAGGTTGGCGTAACAACCTGGGTCTTGCTGTGTATGCTTATATGTCCAATTTCCTTCAATTTTTTGATAATACCTGAGCGAGTTGCAGACGTACCTATACCAGTGGTTTTAATCTGTTCTCTTAACTCTTCATTTTCAATGAATTTTCCAGCCTTCTCCATAGTAATAATCAGTGAGCCATCTGTGTATCTTGAAGGAGGCTTAGTTTCTTTTTCTTCTAAGTCAAAACCAAGCACATCACTTTTTTCATTTTTAACAAGTTTATGAATAGGAGAATCTGTTATTTCATCCTCATCTTTTTTTGCAGAAACCTCATAAACTTCCTTCCAGCCTAAGCTAAGCAAAGTCTTTGCATTAGAAACAAATATCTCACCCTCTATATTGGTTTCAACCTTTACCGTATTATATTGAGCCACAGGATAAAATGCTGCAAGAAATCTCTTTACAACAAGGTTATATATTTTTGCGGAATCAGCATCAAGGCTTGACAGATTAGCAGTAACATAGGTTGGTATAATAGCATAGTGATCAGTAACTTTACTATTATCAACGTATCGCTTTGTGGTTTTGTTTACCTTAAGCTCTCCTTGCTCCTTAATTCTAAGCACATAATCCTTAAAGGACTCATTTTTGAAAAGTCCATTTAAAATTTTAGGTATTTCTCCAACTACATCAGTTGAAAGAACTCTGCTGTCTGTTCTAGGGTAAGAAATAAGCTTTTTTTCGTATAAGCTCTGAGCTATTTCTAATGTTTTGTCAACAGGAAGCTTGAACTTTTTGTTGGCTTCAGACTGCAATTCGGCAAGATTAAAAAGCAAAGGTGGTTGTTCGCTCTTCACCTTTACTTCAACTTTTTTTATGACCGCTTCCTTATCCTTAAGTTTTTCAATTAATTCTTCTGCTTCTTCCTTGCTAATGTATTTATCCTGTTCATCTATTTCCTCGGATTTTTTGCCCTTGCTTTTCTTGGGTTGCCATTTGCCGTAATATTCAATACCATTATCTTGTGATTTAAAGCTCGCCTTAACCCCATAGTGTTTTTGAGGAACAAAATTTCTTATTTCAAGCTCTCTGTCAACTACAAGACCAAGAACACAAGTCATAACCCTTCCGATAGGTATAACCGAGGACTTGCTTTCTTTCAAGTGATTAGATAATGTCCTACCGTATTGACATGTATACATCCTGCTTAGGTTCATACCAAAAAGCCAATCTTCTTTTGCTCTGCTATAAGCAGCCTTTGCAAGCAAATCATATTCACTTATGCTTTTAGCTTCATCAATTCCTTTTTTTACTGCTTCCTCTGTTTGAGAAGAAATCCATACCCTCTTAGCAGGCTTATTGCTTCCGCTTTGTGCATATACAAGTCTGAAGATATATTCACCTTCACGCCCACTATCGGTACAGCAATAAATCAATTCAACATCTTCTCTGCACATTAGAGTCTGAATTACATCAAATTGTTTTCCTACTCCTCTTTGATCAATAACAACATATTTATATTCGTTAGGTATTATTGGTAAATGCTCTATTTTCCATTCCTTATATTTTGTATCGTAAGCATCAGGATATGCCATAGTAACAAGGTGTCCAAAACACCATGAAACTATTACTTCTTTATTTTCGGCAAAACCTCTGGCTCTGTCTCCTTTAGAGATATCAAGTCCTAGTATATTCGCAAAGCTTGCTGCTACGGATGGTTTTTCAGTTATAAATAATTTCTTACCCAAAAGTATCTCCTCATATTAAATGTCTTAACTTTTATAGTACTTAAATAAATTAGTACTTAAATAAATTAATAATTATTTACAGCATAAAAATACCATAAGATTATTTACTAATATTGATAAAATTAATGGCTGTAAAATTTACAGTCATCATTATATCATTTTTTAGCACTATGGAAAACAACAGAAAGTAAAAGTGTTTAGTTGATTTATTAAAGAGCTTTATTGATTGACATTTTATATTGCTTCTGAGCAATAACTGATTTGTTCTTTCCAGATCTTTTTGCTAGATACATAGCCCTGTCTGCATTTTCAAATAATTCCTGCGATGAACTTAAAGCTCCGTCATTCTCAGCCAATCCGCAGCTAAAGGTAAACTTCCTACCCTGTGAAAATTCGAAAAAATGTTCTGAAAATTCCTTTCGGACTTTTTCCATTATGTTATATGCTTCGTCAATTGATATATCCTGAAATAATACAACAAACTCTTCTCCTCCATATCTTGCAGGATAACCTATATTTGAAGTGTATTTTTTTAATAGGTAAGAAATATAGATAAGTACTTCATTTCCTTGTATATGACCATATGTATCATTAATATATTTAAAGTTATCCAAATCTATCACCACTAATTGCAAACAGCTATTATTACAGTTACGTTTTAATTTTAGTATTTCAAGAAATGAAGTATAATTGTATAAACCTGTAAGCAAATCATGCTTTAATTGTTCGCTTAATTCCATCTGCTTTGTATAACAACTCTTAACATACTCTGCTCTATGTTTTTCATATTGAATTAAAATAAAACTTACAATATAAGAACAAGCTACCACAATTGCTGCAACCACACAATCAAAAATTAAATATGGATCCTCTATCCTTGCCCCAAAGTTTGCAATTACTCCTGATAATATAATAGAAAAATAACTAAGTATATGGACTAGTCTAGTCATTGTCTCATTTTGAAAAAGGATAGTTAAAAAAATCGGTACACAAAATGCACACATAAGAGCTGGAAATCTATAATGTGCACATTGCACACATGCGCATAAAATACATAATACTAGAATTGAAGTATAATTTTTTATTTTTTCATTGTATTTTGTAGATAAAATAATATATCGACCTACTACAATAGCTGAAAAATTGATAATACTCGGAAGAATTAAATAATAAAATATAGCTAACGGCAGTGGAAGAAAAAACAAACCAGCTTTATAATAAAAAATAGATATTATAATTTCTGATATAAATACAATACATGCTAAAATTATGCAGTGCTTAATAAGCATCTTTCTCCACTTATCATATAAAGTCGGATTAGTATTCATAGGTATACTCCTAAATGTGTTTTCAGATTACTATATTATACCATATTAATTGAAAATAAGCGACATATTATACATTAATTGTAATATTTTTTTGAAAGATAGTAAACCCATTTTCCTATGAATCCAAATAAATTTAATTTTAAGTATTTAGTTTCGCGTAGATAACGATAAAATCACAAATGAAAACCCTGCATTTTTAGCTTTTCGTTCTGTATCAAATATTATAATTATCAGTAGTGCTCTCTTGCCATTTAACTAAATCTGCAATTGTTACTGTATCAACAACACCCTTTATAGCTTCATCAAGTTTTTTCCAAAGCAAAAGTGTTGCACAGCCAGCATTTCTTGTACACTCATTTATATCACCATCCAGACAAGCTACTGGCGCAAGACTTCCTTCAGTTATACGAAGTATCATGCCAACAGTATATTCTTCAGGGTCCTTTGTTAATCGGTATCCTCCTTGTGGACCTCTTACACTTTTTACAAATCCAGCTTTGTTTAAAGCAGAGATAATTTGTTCTAAATATTTATCAGAAATATCCTGCCTAGCAGCAACATCCTTAATCCTCACTAGATCTCCATTATTATGCAATGCCATATCCAGCATTAGTCTCAAAGCATATCTTCCTTTTGTAGATATTTTCATATCAATTCTCCCTCTGTTTATAAGTTTGTAAAGTATCTTACTTAATATATCAATAACTAAGTAACAATAGACACTGTAACCTGTCAATTTATTTCTTAATCAACGCTTAAGTATTAGCTATTTTTTATTACATGTTTTCATACTTGTATAATAGGAATTAAATATATAATACAATTATTATTTAGGTTCGTCAACCAGGTTTATATACTACTCCTAATAATCCAAAATATAACAAAAGTAATTTACCTGCAAACTCAGTTCAAAATAAATAAGCACAACGAGATAAATTTAAGCGTTGTGCTAATTATTTATACTAAAGTACTGGCTTACTGGCATTTTCCCGTACAAACTTATCTAAATAGATTACTTCTAAGATATTTGTTGAATTGGTATTGTCTCATCATTCTAATTTTTCAGAAGCTTTAATGCTGCCTTCTTTATTAAATTATACCCACCTGCAAGATTTTTAGTTTTGTAACCATTTTGATTGAGAATTCTTGCTGCTATATATCCTCTTACTCCCACAGCACAGTAAATCCAAACAAGTTTATCCTTTGGAATTTCATTTATCCTTTTTCTGATACTATTAAGAGGAATGTTTATACTTCCGTTTATCTTTCCGTTTTCAATTTCAATTTTCTCTCTTACATCAACCAATACCATTGTATCAGGATTAAACTGCTCATTAAATTCATCTATAGTAGCATTGTCAACAAGTCCTTCTATACTATTTTGAGCTACAAAGCCCAGCATATTCGCAGGAGACTTTGCAGATAAATATGGTGGTGCATATGCAAGTTCTAGCTCTGCAAGGTCGTCAACAGTTCCGCCAAACTTAATAACTGTAGCAATTACGTCAATAATCTTATCAACTCCATCGTATCCGACAGCTTGTGCACCTAGTACCTTTCCAGCCTCAGTATATACCAGCTTTATAGACATTTGGGTAGCACCAGGATAATATGTGGCATGATTGTTAGGATGAATATACACAGCCTTTGCAGCTATTTCTGCTCTTTTAGCATTTCTCATGTTCATTCCTGTTGCAGCTGCTGTCATATCAAATATCTTTATAATAGATGTCCCAATAGCACCTAAATATTTTCTTTCTATGCCAGAAATGTTTTCAGCAATTATCCTTGCCTGCCTATTAGCTGGGCCTGCAAGAGGAATAGCCGTTTTTCCCTTTGTAATAAAATCAACTATCTCAATTGCATCTCCTGCAGCATATATGTTTTCAAAATTTGTCCTCATATAATCATCTACGACAATATGTCCTTTTGGTCCAAGAGTTATGCCCGAATTCTTTAAAAAATCCGTCGCTGGTTTTACTCCTATTGCAGACACAACAAAATCCCCTGTGATTATCTTTCCTGAAGTAAGTTTGACTGAAATCTTGTCATCCTCTTCTATAAACTCCTCTACTCCGTCTCCCAAATGAAGTTCAACTCCCATTGCCTCCATTTCAGCTTCAGCAACCATTGCAAACTCAGAATCAAATGGTGCCAGTATATGTGGAGCTGCTTCAATCAAAATAACTTTAAGCCCTTTTTCTATCATGTTTTCAGCAGTTTCAACGCCTATAAAGCCACCACCTATAACTATTACAGTAGCACTTCTATTATAATTTTCAGAAAGCTGTTTTTGACCCTCCAAGGAAATTACTTCAGCCTTTGTGTACTTGTCTACCTCAGCCTTTATTGCATCAGTGTCAGGAACATTTCGAAGAGAAAATATCTTCTTGGATTCAATACCCTTAATTGGCGGACTCAATGGTGCTGCTCCAGGTGATAGTACTAGATAGTCAAAGGACTCCTCATATACACCCTTGTCTCTAGACTTAACTGTAACTCGTTTTTCAATAGGATCTACCCTAACTACTTCACTGAAAACTCTGACATCAACATTAAATCTGTCCATTATTGCCTGAGGAGTTTGCAGTAAAAGCTTATCCCTTTCTTGTATAATTCCACCAATATAATAAGGTAGTCCGCAATTGGCAAAAGAAATATATTCATCCTTTTCAAACATAATAATTTCAGCATTTTCATCTAAACGCCTAAGCCTAGTAGCTGTTGATGCACCTCCAGCAACCCCTCCAACTATTACAACCTTTTTGCTCATATAAACACCTCCGATATAGATACATTACTTATTACTCTTTTAATAAAATATAACTAGCATAAATTAAAAAATCTATAATTGCCATTCTTTCAATTATTGTTCGATATAATTCGTAAAATTATTAAAGCTTTTACTTTTTTCTCAAAACCCAAATATATACCACTGGAATAGAATTTATATCTACAATATAAATCGTTATATTATAATATTACGATTTATATATTGAATTGTCAACCAGTATAATGCAATATTATTATTTATTACCAACACGAAGCCACTAATAAACAGATTTATCAAAATAATATTTAATTCTTTTATTCTGTCTATATACATTATTTAGACTATGACAACATGCCATCATTTCTATCCACATTTTCATATTAATTCAATAGGATTTGTTAAATTTTGCTTGACTATTATAATTTCATCATTTATATTAATAGTATTCCTACAGTTTTAGTATAGAATAGGTTTTTCCTTTAGATACAAATGTTTGAAAGAAATAATATAGGAGGCATGCAGCGCAAAAATCTTTCAAATTTAACGTGCGCAATGTAGAGGGAATCTACATTTTCTCTATGCATGAATTTTTTATGACATATCATTTATCAACAAAATGTATTTATGGCAATAATGATGCTTCTTCTTGTGATAAATCAGGAGCTATCAGCTTTCCTATTTACCAAACTGCTACCTTCGCACATCCTGGTGTAGGAAGTAGCACAG
>JAEWZA010000267.1 GCA_023395575.1 Bacillota bacterium | reverse complement strand
CACAATATATAGAAGGGAGGACATTTTTTTCTTCTTTAGCCAGTAAATAGTATCTAGGCTTTGTTGCCATATTAATAGTGCTTGTATTGAATTTTTGGCATGGAATTAAGTATATTTTGAAATAAACCATTGAAAAGCTACTGTACCAATAGAACTTTATGAGAGAAATTGGGTGATTTTGAATAATAAATTAGTTTTTTATGGACAAAATAAGTAATGACGCGACAATAAATTACAAACTGTATTATATAATATCATTTATTTTGAGCAATATGTTGAATTTTTATGCATTGAAGATTATAATTGTCATATATATTTTGGATAGGGGGATAATAATGAAAGGGATATTAAAAAGGATACTTTGTGTTTCAATAGTAGCAACAATAGGTTTATCTATAGTGGGCTGCGGAGAAACACCAACAATGGAAAGAATAGAAAAGAGCGGTAAACTGGTAGTAGGAACAAGTGCAGATTATGCTCCTTATGAGTATCACACAATGGTTGATGGTAAGGACACTATTATTGGAATTGATATTTCAATAGTAAATGAAATTGCAAAAGATCTTGGTGTACAGCTTGAAATAGTTGATATGGGTTTTGATGGCCTTTTAGCTGCACTTAATTCCAATAAGGTGGATATTGTTATTGCAGGAATGAATCCAGATGAGGAAAGAAGAAAAGCAGTTGATTTTTCAAAGATATATTATGAAGCAAAGCAGGGAGTTTTAGTTAGAACTGAAGATAAAGACAAAGTAAAAACTATTGATGATCTGAATGGCAAAAATGTTGGTGTACAGCTAGGTACAACTCAGGAATCAATAGCAAAGAAGCAAATGGAGAACGCTAAGCTTGTTTCCTTAGGTAAGATTCCTGATTTGGTTATGGAATTAAAAAATGAAAAGATAGATGCCATAGTTGTTGAGCTTCCAGTTGCTAATGGGTATATTAAAAATAATAATGATTTGGCTTTGTCAGGTATTACTGTAGAAGAAGAATCAGGTGGATCAGCCATTGCAGTTAAGAAAGGAAACTCAGATTTAGTAGCTCTTATAGATAAATCGTTGGATAGGCTTATGGAAGAGGGAGCTATCGACAAGTTCGTTCAGGAAGCAAATGATAAAAATGTGACTAAATAAGATTACTTATATTTTCTTGGGCTGTTTCTTTAGAGGCAGTCCAAATTTATGTAAAAAACAGGTTTTATACATCTTTTTTAATAATTTGTATAAATCTACTTTTGAACATAAAAACTAAACTACTAATTTTTGTAAGGGGGTAATAGTTTGGAATTTGGCTTTGTAAAAGATTATTCACAATATTTTATTAATGGTACTATCAGCACTATTGTGATTGCTATTTTAACTGTTTTTTTAGGTGTAATAATAGGAACAATTATAGCCTTAATGAAAATATCTAAAAACCGTATATCTAAATTTATTGCATCGGCATATATAGAATTTATCAGAGGAACTCCTCTTTTAGTTCAAATTTCAATAGTATATTTCAGTGTTTCATTTCCTAAGTTCACTATACTAGATATTGAGATGAATAGATTTATACCCGGTGTAATTGCTATGGCTATTAATAGTGGGGCATATGTGGCAGAGATTATAAGAGCAGGCATTCAGGCTGTGGACAAGGGTCAAATGGAAGCTGCTCGCTCAATTGGTTTTAACGGCACTCAGTCTATGAGATATATTATATTGCCTCAGGCCGTTAGAAATATTCTTCCTGCATTGGGAAATGAATTTGTTGTTGTAATAAAGGAATCCTCTGTTCTATCAGTCATAGGTATCGTAGAGTTGATGAGAAGTGCTGATATTGTAAAAGCGGCAATTTATAAGCCGTTTGCACCATTAATTGTGGTTGCTATTATTTATTTTATTCTTACATTTACTTTGACCAGAGTACTGGGCTTTGCTGAGAGGAGGATGAGGACTAGTGATTGAGGTTATAAACTTGCACAAAAAATTTAAAGCACTCCATGTTTTAAAAGGAATAAACGCTTCTATTAAAAAGGGTGAGGTTGTTGTTGTTATTGGTCCTAGTGGTTCTGGTAAGAGTACTTTTTTAAGATGCTTAAATTTATTAGAGCACCCTAGTGATGGCAAAATTATTTTTGAAGAGGTAGATATTACAGATAAAAGTAATAATATTAACAAGCAAAGACAAAAGATGGGGATGGTTTTTCAAAATTTTAATCTTTTTCCACATCTCACAATAATGGAAAATATTACTCTTGGTCCAATTAAGCTGAAAAATATTCCTAAAGAAAAAGCAGAAGAGGAAGCAAAATTGCTTTTAAAACGTATAGGACTTGAAGATAAAGCAAATAATTATCCTGTACAATTATCAGGTGGACAAAAGCAGCGTATAGCAATTGTGCGCGCCCTTGCAATGTCACCTGATGTTATGCTTTTTGATGAACCAACTTCTGCACTGGATCCTGAAATGGTTGGAGAGGTACTGGAGGTAATGAAGGAATTGGCTGCAGAAGGAATGACAATGGTGGTTGTTACTCATGAAATGGGTTTCGCAAGAGAAGTTGCTACTAGAGTGTTATTTATGGATGAGGGAATGATAAAGGAAGAGGGTTCTCCAGAAGATATTTTTATAAATCCCCAGAATGACAGAACAAAGGAATTTCTGAGCAAAGTGCTATAAGTGGAAAAATAATCACTTACGTTTATGTATGGACAGTTTATTGCGGAGGAAAACAATGTTTACACTAATGAAAAATGCAACAGTATATTCACCTGATTATCTTGGTAAAAAGGATATACTGTTTTCTTTTGATAGGATAGCATTAATTGAGGAGACTATAGATGCATCTGCATTAAAGGATGTGAAGGTTATTGATTGTAGTAATCATATTGTTTTTCCGGGATTTATTGATTTACATGTCCATATAGCAGGCGGTGGAGGAGAAGGTGGCTTTATTACTAGAACACCTTCTGCCGATGGGAAGGATATACTTAAAAATGGAATTACTACAGTTGTTGGGGTACTTGGTGCAGATGCTGTAACCAGAAATGTTGCTAGTTTGTATGCAAAGGCAAAACAACTTGAGATGGAAGGTTTGTCTACCTACATTTTTACTGGAGCTTATCAGGTTCCAGTTGTTACATTAACTGGAAGTGTTCAAAATGATATGGTTTTTGTTGACAAAGTTATTGGTGTGGGGGAAATCTGCCTGGGAGATAACAGATCTTTTGAACCCACATTTGATGAAATAAGCAGAATTGCAACACAAACCAGAAACGGTGCATTGATTTCTGGAAAAGCTGGACTTGTTCATTTTCATATGGGACTTGATGAGAAGGGAATGGATTATTTGTTCAGATTAATAAAGGAAACTCATATTCCCAAAAAGCAGTTTCTTCCTACACATCTGAATAGAACACACAAGCTATTTGAACAAGCCGTTCTTTATTTAAAAGAAGGAGGCTTTATTGATCTTACAGCTGGTTTTATACCAAATGAAAGGGATAATGACTGTATTGCTACTTATGATGCTATTAAGCATCTTATTGATATTGGTATAGATACTAGCAGAGTTACAATGAGTTCAGATGCCTATGGAAGTGTTCCTATTTTTGATGATAAAGGGAATGTTATATCTTCTGAAACTGTTAGCACGAAAATATTGTTTGAAGAAATCAGAGTTGCCATTAAACAATTGGGTGTTCCAATAGAAAAAGCAATTTCTATAATAACAAAAAATTCCGCTGAGGTATTGAATATATTTAATAATAAGGGAAGCCTAGAAGTTGGTAAGGATGCAGACTGCGTTGTTTGTGACAGAGATTTAAATATTATTAGAGTATTTGCTATGGGAAAGGAGTATTAATTCATTAAATGACCTTATGCTATCATATAATTAAGCAATGGATAAGTTATTGGATAATGATGTACTGTCCAAATCGAATATAGGGTACAATTATTACCCGTATGGAGGCTGAGGAAGTTGAATAAAGAAATACGTAAAGCAATACTAATATTTTTTGTGGCTTTTGCAATATTTACATGCTTGATTCTAATCTCGGAATTTATAAACTATAGACAAATACTAAATACATATCCACAGAACCCGCATTTAGTAGTGCCTGATACAGTTTCTGTAGCATTGCCAACACAAGCAGCTTTTGATTTTCAGAGGAGCAAGGTGACAACCTGGTTAATCAGATTATTTCTTGGCTTTGCAGTTCCTGCATTTTTTCTCTTTTCTAAGCTTTCGGCAAATATCAGAAATTGGGCAAGGAGAAAGGCTAGACGCTGGACTCTTATAATAATGCTATATTTCATTGTATATTCAGTAATTGAAATGCTGATATATTTACCGCTGGATTTTTACACAGGATTTGTGAGAATGCATCAATATGGCTTATCAAATCAAACCTTTGTTCAGTGGCTTATAGAGACTGTTAAAAGTTTTTCGGTAAACTCCGTGATATTAGCTGCTATTATATGGATTCCGTTTTTATTAATTAAAAAATCTCCTAAGCGCTGGTGGCTTTATCTTGCGCTTATTTCCATACCATATACGTTCTGCATGTCTTATTTACAACCCATTGTAATTGATCCAATGTTTAACCAATATAAGGAAATAGAGGATGGAGAGCTGTCAGTAAAAATTGATGAGCTGCTGAGTAAGACCTATATAGAAAATTGCCAGGTGCTTCAAGTTGATAAGAGTAAAGAAACAAACCAAATGAATGCATATATGACAGGAGTATATAATACTAAGAGGATTGTGCTTTGGGATACCACAATTAATTATTTAAATGTGGAGGAGATTCTTGGAATTGTAGCCCATGAAATGGGACATTATTTAATGGGGCATATATGGAAGTCTATTCTTTTAGGAGGGCTTGGAGGTATTCTTATATTATATTTGGTATATAGGATATGCAACTGGTTTTTGGAAAAGTCCAAGGGAAAGTATGGGTTTTACAAGCTTTCAGATGTTGCTGCCTTTCCATTAATATTACTAGCAATCAATCTTATGTTATTTATTACAGCGCCTATCTCGAACACATATTCGAGAAGCATTGAGCTTGAGGCAGACAGATTTGAGCTTGAGCTTACCAAAAATAATTTTGCGACAGCAACTGCAACAGTTAAGCTGCATCAACAGAGCTTGTCCATGCCTGAGCCGGGATATATTTTTATGCTATGGACTTATGATCACCCAACATATAAATCAAGGATTGACTTTGCAAACCAATATAGACCATGGGAAACAGCTCAGCCATTAAAATATCAGAAATACATGAAGGAAAATGACTCACCAAAGTAGAATATACAGTAAAAGTTGGGTAAGTAACACAAATTTCTCACATAAAAAATGTATTTGTGTGGTAGAATTATCAATGGTTTGTTGCCAAAATAATTGCAGAATTAGTAAGATTCATCTCAGTGTTTTTGCCGTCGCACACATTCACCATCCATGGCTCATAGTGTGCTAAAACCGACGTTATGTCGGTTTTTCAGCAAAAAACATCGTCTCACCAACTAATTCATGCAACTATTTCTAACCCAACTTTCCATTGATAATGCTACCACACCTAATATTACTAGGTTTTAAGAAGTATATTCAACTGAGAAGTTTGACTAACTAAACTATAGAGCAACAAATAAGCGATTGGAGGAAAAGAAATAATGGAGTTACTTAAAGGACTTGGAGTTATGGATGCATCATTTCTAGTGCCTGTAATAGTAGTAGTTGTGGTACTGGTCATTATAGCAAAGGTGGCAAAAAGTATATTAAAGCTTGCAATACTTGTTGCTGTAATAGCAATTGTTGCTACTACATATGTCAATCTGCCTACCTTCAAGGTTGAAAATGGTACGGCAACGCTTGATTTACAAGGTAAGCAGTATAGCATTAGCACAAAGGATGTTAAAATAATTACAGAACAGAAAGACGGGGATAAGCAAACTATATTGGTATCAGGAAGTACTCGTATAGATTTGCCATTTAGTAAGGAATTTGCTGATAAATTTATTATGGAAAAGCTAAAGGATAAATAGTATCTAGCAACGTTTGCACATCTTGTGATGTTACGTCGCAGACTGCGACTATATAAACGGTTGCTAACCGTTTATATGCAAACTAGTAAAAACTTTTTCATAGCATGGAGGTTAGCTTTGGAAACTAAAGGTAAAGTTCACTCCTTTGAAACATTTGGAACAGTAGATGGTCCTGGTATCAGGTTTGTTGTATTTATGAAGGGCTGTCCATTAAAGTGTAAATACTGTCATAACAGAGATACTTGGAGTGCTGAAGGTGCACAGCTATATACTGCCGAAGAGGTTATGACTGAAGTACGGAAATACAGAAATTTCATAAATTCTTCAAAGGGTGGTGTAACTGTAAGCGGTGGAGAGGCTCTTATTCAGCCTCAGTTTGTTTTGGAGCTTTTCAAAAAGTGCAAAGAAGAAGGAATTCATACAGCAGTGGATACCTCTGGATATGTAAATATCGAGGATGTTAAAGAAGTAATGGAGTACACCGATCTTGTACTGCTGGATTTAAAACATGCTGATGCCTTAAAGCATCAAGAGTTGACAGGCGTTAACAATGATAAAATTAAGCAGTTTGCTCAATATTTATCTGATATTAATAAAGCTGTATGGATTAGATATGTTCTAATTCCGGGGTATACAGATGATGAAGCAGACTTATTGGCAGCTTATGAGTATTTGAAAAACTTTAAGAATATTGAGAAGATTGAAGTGCTGCCTTATCACTCAATGGGTAAAATAAAATGGGATAATCTAAATGTAGAATATCCTTTAGAGGGTGTTAGAGCACCTACAGCTGATGAGGTTGAAAGAGCGCGGAGTATTTTGAACGGTGGGGAGTAAGAATATAAATATAAATATCAAATTTAAGTTCTTTCTCTGATAATTGATAAATTCTCGTGCATAGTTAAGTTTATTTGCGAAAATAGAAGCAAAGATATTTAGTTTATATATTCAAAATGATGTAATTTACCATAAGTAAAAAATATTAAATAAAAAAGTACTAAACTTTCAATAAATTGGGCAAGCTATTTATTGTTGTTTAGTACTTTTTGTTTTAAAAAATTTTGATAAAAATGGTGAATACATATGAATATATATATATTTTTAATAATAATTTTGGCTGTGGCGTTAATTTCTGTGATTATAGTATGGGTTAAAAATCTTCATAGGTTTCAGTTTCAGATTGAGGATATTGTGCTGTCTGCGGATGAGCTAGAGAAACATGCTGAGAGCTTGGCAAAGGTTCAGGAGACAACCAAGCGTAAATATGCAATGAAAAGAATAACTAGAAGAATTGAGTCAAAGTTTCAGGACATTTTCTTAACCTACAAAAGTTTTAATGAAGATGCTTCTGCAGGATTTCCTATACCACCGGCAGCAGAGTGGCTATTGGACAATTTCTATATAATTGAGGAGCAGAAAAGCATTATAGTCAGAGAATTATGTGACGTAAGGAAAGCATTGCCAGTAATAACTGAAGGAATATATTCAGGTTTTCCTAGAATATATACAATAGCTATTGAGATTGTATCTCATATTGACGGTAACGCTAATGAAAAGGTCATAAGGGACTTTATATCTGCTTATCAGAGATATAATTTTTTATCAATAGAAGAGCTATGGATGTTAACTTTGATGGTTAAAGCAGCGCTATTTGAAAAGCTGTGGGTTGTATGTGATAAAATGAATTCAACTCATCAGGATTGGCACAAGGCAGAGCAGATACTTGATATTGTTAACGACAACAACCAAGCAAATGATAACTGTGAAAATTTTAATTCAATGATTGAAGAGCTAGATGATGTTACACCTGCATTTGTGGAATATCTTATTAAAAAATTAAGAAAAAAAGGCTCAAAAACTCTATGGATGATAAATTGTATAGATGGTATTCTTGCTCAGAAGAGTACTACTACAGACAATTTTATTTCAATTGACCATTTAAATCAGGCAATAACTCAGGTTTCTATTGGGAATGTAATAAATAGTTTGCGTACTCTATCAGGCTTTGACAGCACAGCGCTTTTTGAAGACTTAAGTGAGGTAGAGAGAATATTAAAGCAAGACCCTGCTAATATATATTCTAAAATGGATTTCAATTCAAGAAATCATTACAGAAACGCTATTACAAAGCTGGCTGAGAAATTTAAAACAACAGAAATTCATGTTGCAAGATTATGTTATGGCCTTGCTGAAGAGGCCTATAATTTGGGCAGTCAAGAGTCATCAGCTGACCATATAGGATATTATCTTATTGGAAAAGGGCAAAAAGCTCTGTTTGATAGCTTGAATTCAAAATCAAAGAATGTAGTTAGATATATAAAGTTGAATGAAAAAAAATCTGTAAATTTATATATATCAACAATTATTGCATTTTCTATAATAATTGTTCTTATTCCGTTGATATATAGCTTTAACAGAGAAACAAATACGGCAGACATATTTGCAATTGTTTTAGGAATATTCGGTTTGATTCCTGCCAGCGAAATAGCAATATCCATAATTAATAACTGCTTGGGGAGTTTTATAAAGCCTTCAAGGTTGCCTAAGTTAGAGTTAAAGAAAGGAATACCTCAAGAACTGTCTACGATGGTAATAGTACCGACTCTTGTTCCTACTGTTAAAAGAACTCTTGACTTGATTGATAATCTTGAGGTTTTCTATTTGGCAAATAAAAGTGACAACATTTATTTTTCTCTGGTTGGGGATTTTAAAGACTGCAATGAAGAAACCTCATCAGAGGACAAAGCCATAGTTGATGCGGCTTTAAAAAGAATCCAAGAGCTTAACAGAAAATATACAACTGATGGAAAGGATATTTTCTTTTTATTCTGCCGGGCTAGACAGTTTAATAAGCAACAGAATAAATGGCTGGGCTGGGAACGGAAAAGAGGAGCAATTATTGAATTTAATAGAATGCTTCGGGGAGACAGAAATACAAGCTATATTTTTAACAGTGCAGATGTAGATAGTTTACCGTATATTAAATATGTTATTACACTAGATGCAGATACCCAATTACCTCTTGAAACAGCAACGCAGCTAGTGGGAACAATAGCACATCCCTTAAACAGAGCTGTTTTTAATGCTGAAAAGGGTATTGTTACAGATGGTTATGGAATACTTCAACCTAGAATTGATGTAAATATTGAAAGTGCCAATGCGTCGTATTTCACTAAGATATTTGCTGGTCAAGGGGGAATAGACCCATACACGACTACTGTTTCTGATGTTTATCAAGATACCTTTGGAGAAGGCATTTTTACAGGAAAGGGTATATATGAGGTTGATATTTTTCAGAAGGCATTGGACAAGATAATTCCTGAAAATACTATTCTGAGCCATGACCTGCTAGAGGGCAGTTATTTAAGGACAGGTCTTGTTACTGACATTGAGCTGATAGACGGGTATCCAGCTAAGTACAACTCCTTTATGATGAGACTGCACCGCTGGACAAGAGGCGATTGGCAGCTGTTACACTGGATATTTGGCAAAACTCCAGTTACAAAACTATCAAGATGGAAAATGTTTGATAACCTTAGGAGAAGCCTGCTTTTTCCAACAATAATTATAGTATTATTGTTGAGCTTGGCTTTGCTTAAAAATAGCATTAATGCGTGGATTTGGCTGATATTTATTGCTATATGTTCACCTGTTGTAGGATATTTTGTACACATAATATTTAGGTGTGACTACAAAGTTTATATTACAAAAAGAAAGACCATTGTTTTGACAGGCTTTAGCGGTATATTGGTACAAATTGGTTTGCTTCTAGCATTTGCACCCTATCAGGCATATTTAATGATTAATGCTATTGCTAAGACTCTTTATAGAGTGTTGGTTACAAAGAAAAATCTTCTTGAATGGATTACTGCTGCAGATATGGAATTGGCTCTTAAAAATGATTTAAACAGCTATTACAGAAGAATGTGGTTTTCGCCTGTTTTTGGAGCAGCAGTCTTGCTTATTTGTATATTATTAGCAAGAGGATATATTTGGCTGGGCGTGGTTGCTTATATTTTATGGCTTTTTGCACCAGGTATTGCACACTTCATTAGCAAACCCATAAGCAATAGTAAGAATGCTCTTAGCAATGAGACCTTAAAGGAATTTAGACTTTTGTCAAGAAAGACTTGGTTTTATTTTGATGAATTTGCAGGCAGTGGGGAGAATTTTCTTCCTGCTGACAACTATCAGGAAGAGCCATATAAAGGAGCAGCTCATAGAACCTCTCCCACTAATATAGGGCTATTACTGGTATCAAATCTTGCAGCCAGGGATATGGGATATATCAATACTGTGGATTTTCTGGATAGGATTGGAAACACAATTGCCACTGTAGAAAAATTAGAAAAGTGGAACGGACATCTTTTCAATTGGTATAATACAACAAATCTTGAGATACTTCGTCCCAAATTCGTTTCAACTGTTGATAGCGGAAACTTTGTGGGCTATTTAATGGTTTTGAATGAGGGCTTAAAGGAATATAGCAATAAGCCCATTTATGACGAGGCAGTAATTGAAGGTGTTTTTGATTTGTTAGAGCTTTGCAATTTGGAAATTGACATGGAGAAGCCTTATTTTGACATTGTAGGGCTTAAAAATATTGCTCGAAAAAATTACAATGCAGACACAAGTGTAGATGTTAAAACAGTTAATGCTAAAGCGGAAGCTGGTAAAAATTCAGATATAAGTACTGAAAATGAAGAAGCTGCTCAAAGCATAAATACTAGATATAAGCTGCTTTTTTCAGAAATATCAACTGCATTAAATGCTCTTATTGATAGAAATAAACTTGGCTATTTTACTAAGAAGCTGATATATCAGGTTAATATGTATCACTCGTTATTGGAAAAATACAATGACAGAGTATTTAACAGCATAGATGAAATTCCAGAAAAAGGTGAACAATTGGAAAATCTCCAAAACAGAGTTCAGGCTCTTATTGATAATATGGGGTTTAAATGCTTGTTTGATGAGAGTAGAAGTCTGTTTACAATAGGCTTTAATGTTGAAGAGGGGCATCCCACTAAATGCTATTATGATTTGTTTGCCTCTGAGGCAAGACAGACAAGCCTTATTGCAATAGCAAAAGGTGAGGTTTCCAAGCAGCATTGGTTTAAGCTTGGAAGAAAGCTGGTGAATATAGGCGAAAACACAGGACTTGTGTCATGGACAGGGACCATGTTTGAATACCTTATGCCTAGATTGCTTATAAAGTGTTACCCTAATACTTTAATAGAAAGAACCTATAAAGCTGTAGTCAAGACACAGATTAATTATGGCTTAAGCAAAAATACTCCATGGGGCATTTCTGAATCTTGTTTTTATGCTTTTGATATAGCATTAAATTATCAATATAGAGCATTTGGAGTACCAAGTCTTGGGCTTAAAAGAGGCTTGGTAAATGATTTGGTAATAGCACCATATGCAACTATTATGGCAATAGATATAGAGCCAGAGGAATGTGCCAATAATATTGAAAGGCTCAGGAATTTAGGTGCTGAGGGCCAGTTCGGTTTATATGAGGCTGTGGATTTTACTGATTCCAGGCTAAATACGGAGCAAAAATGCGCTGTTGTAAAAAGCTATATGGTTCACCATCAAGGAATGAGTATACTTGCATTTGTTAATTTTTTCAAAGACAACATAATGCAAAGAAGATTTCATGTAATACCTGAGATAAAAGCTGTTGATGCATTAATACAAGAAAAATATCCTGCTAGTGTATTTGTATCTAAGGATTGTAAAGAACAGCCTATATTCTCTGTGCGCAAAAGGACTGATGATGAAGAAATAGTCATACGTAGCTATAGTAATACTTCACCTATTCCCCAAATGCACCTTCTTACAAATGGCAACTACAATTTGGTTCTGACGGAAAAGGGTTCAGGATATGGCAGATGTAATTCAATGGCAGTATACAGATGGATTAATGACTATATGAAAAGCAGCGGAGCTTTTATATATTTAAGAAATGTAAATTCAAATGAGTACTGGTCAACCACCTATAGCCCTGTAAATACTGAGCCGGAGGCATACAAAGTTATATTTGCACCTCACAAAGCAGAGTATATTCGTAGAGAAGGTAATGTTGAAACAAATACTGAGGTTCTCATAAGTACAGAGGATAATGCAGAAATAAGAAAAGTGACTGTTTTTAACCATAGCACTTCAAAAAGGGTCATAGAACTAACCAGCTATATGGAAATTGTGCTGTCACAGCCTGAAGCAGATGCAGCTCATCCTGCATTTAGCAAGCTATTTGTTAAGACGGAATATGTTGAACAGCATAATGGACTTTTAGCAATGAGAAGAAAGAGGGATGATGTGAAGCAAACTGTTTGGGGGTACCATACCGTTTCAACAGATGGAAATATACAAGGAAAAGTTGAATATGAGACTAACCGTATGAATTTCATTGGCAGAAACAGAAGTCTTGCCTTTCCAAACGCCATGGAGCCTGATCAACCTTTATCAAACTCAGTTGGAGCAGTATTAGATCCTATTTTTAGTTTGAGAATAAGAGTTTGTGTTGAGCCTGGAGAAAGTGCGGTGGTTAATTTCTGCATTGGTACATGTGACACCAGAAAAAATGCAATTGAGTTGCTGGAAAAATATTGTGATACTTCTGCTGCTGAAAGAGTTACTGAAATGGCATGGACCAGAAGTATTGTTGAAGCTGGTTTTCTAAATGTAAGTAGCAGTGATGAAAGAGCATATTTAAAATTGCTTCCAAGAATTCTATATGGAGTAGATAGAACAGAAGGTGCACAATATATTATAAATAATACTCTCAGCCAATCTGAATTATGGCCCTTTGGCATATCTGGTGATGTTCCGATAATATTAGTCACAATTGGAGACAGAGATAGCTTTGAAGAAATTCAATGGGCTTTAAAGCTACATGATTATTTTAGGCTAAAGGGAGTAATTTTTGACTTGGTTGTTTTGGTCACAGAAGAAGAAACCTATAATCAACCAATATTTGAAATGGTAATGGACATGGCTGTATCTGGGCGGTCTTATGAGCACATTGACAGAAAGGGAGGTATTTTTATTAGAAAGGCTCAGCAAATGAGCATAGAACAAAGATGCCTGTTGTTTACCTGTGCAAAGATAATAATAGATGCTGACAAGGGTATTTATGATTTTCTGGATGAAGATGAAATTTCAAATGGAAATGAAGAAGTAATTCCAGAGATGGCTTCAACTAGAAAACGCGATGATATTTCAGATAGAATTTCCAATAGAAATGCTTATGGAAGTTCAGCTATATCAGAAGAGGCTATAAAAATAGCAGAAACAAATAAAGCTGTGTCACAATCGAGAGAATATAATAAGGTTCAGGCAGATTCTTCGAAAGTAAAAATAGGTTACAACGAAATTGTTGAGGATGAGTTTATATCTAACGTTACTGAAAATTTAAAGTTCTTTAATGGGATAGGCGGTTTTACCAATGATGGAAACGAATATGTTATTTGCTTGAAATCAGGAGTAACTACGCCAGCACCATGGGTAAATATAATTGCAAATGATAAATTCGGCTTTATTTGTACTGAATCAGGAGGGGGATACACTTGGCATAAAAACAGCAGTCAAAACAAGCTGACATCATGGGGAAATGACCCAGTTTCAGATATACCATCAGAAATAATTTATTTGCATAGCAAAAATACTGATGCTATATGGAGTTGCACACCATTACCTGTCAGAGAAGGTGAACCCTATGTTATAAGACATGGTTTTGGATATACCAGCTTTTTACACAGAAGTAATGGCCTCGAGCAGGAATTGCTGCAGTTTGCTGCGGTAGATACTCCTATTAAGCTAAGTATTGTAAACCTTAAAAATATAACTGATAAAGAAATAAACATTGATGTGGCTTACTATTTCAGACCTGTATTAGGTGTTGAAGTGAGTCAAACGTCTCCGTATATTATTACTAGCTTTGATCAAGAACTTAGAGCTTTATTTATGGAGAATGTTTACAGCGCTGATTTTAGCGGGCTAAAAGCATTTTTGTCCTGCTCGGAAGAGAATGTAACCTATACGGGGCAAAGGATGGAATTCATAGGGGACAATGTGAATTTAACTGAGCCTTTAGGAATGAGAATTAATTTAGAGGGTAAGGTAGGAGCAGGCATTGATCCCTGTGCTGTTATAAAGACTACAGTAGGTATTATGCCTGGAGAGAGTAAGCAAGTGGTATTTTTATTTGGGCAGGAGGAAGTTGAAAAAGCCAATGTAATAATAGAGAAGTTCAGAGATAAGAATTTTGTTCAAGAAGAATTCAAAAGGGTAAAGGAAAGCTGGCATGAAAGGCTTAAACAAATTCAAGTAAATACTTCAGATCCAGCTATGAATATTTTGCTTAACGGGTGGCTTCAATATCAAGTTCTGTCTTCTAGGGTATTTGCTAGAACTGGTTTTTATCAGGCAGGAGGAGCAGTTGGCTTCCGTGATCAGTTGCAGGATGTGATGTCAGTTGTATATACTATGCCTGAAATAACCAAGAAGCAGATATTACTTCATTGTAGACATCAATTTATAGAAGGAGATGTACAGCATTGGTGGCATGAACAGAAGAACAATGGAATAAGAACTAGATATTCTGATGATTTGCTTTGGCTTCCTTATGTTACTTGTGATTATTTAAATGCTACAGGTGACTATAAAATTTTGAATATAAGTGAGAGCTATATACAGTCTGAGCTTTTAAGAGATAATGAACACGAAAGATATGAAGTGGCAACAGTATCTGATACAAAGGGAACAGTTTATGAACATTGTATTAGGGCAATAGATAAAAGTCTTAAATTTGGAGTTCATGGTATACCACTAATGGGTGGTGGGGACTGGAATGACGGTATGAACCTGATTGGTGCACAGGGAAAAGGTGAAAGTGTTTGGCTTGGCTGGTTCTTATACTGTGTTCTTCAAAAAATGATACCTATTTGCAATCATATGGGAGACATAGAACGGGCTAATCAGTACAGGGCTCATGCAACCCGAATAATTGAAGCAATTGAAAAGGAGGCATGGGATGGCAGTTGGTACAGGAGAGCTTACTTTGATGATGGGACACCATTAGGCTCAATACAAAATGATGAAGGAAAGATTGATTCTCTTTCCCAATCCTGGGCAGCAATATCAGCTGCTGCTAAAGCTAGCAGAGTAGAAGAGGCTATGAGTGCCCTTGAAAAGTACCTTATCGATAGGAAAAATGGATTAATAAAGCTACTAACACCACCTTTTTATGACAGCAAGTTAAATCCAGGCTATATTAAAGGATATCTTCCGGGTGTAAGGGAGAATGGAGGACAGTATTCTCATGCGGCTACCTGGGTTATATATGCTTATACACAGCTTGGAAACGGAGAAAAGGCATGGGAGCTTTTCAATATGATAAATCCTATAAATCATGCCAGAACTGATATGGAGTGCATAACCTACAAGGTAGAACCCTATGTAATGGCTGCTGATGTATATGCTGTTCCTCCCAATGAAGGCAGAGGAGGCTGGACGTGGTATACAGGCGCTGCAGGATGGATGTATAGGATTGGTATGGAGCATATTTTGGGAATAAAAAAGCAAGGTAACTATTTGAAGCTTACACCTTGTATTCCTAAAATGATGAAGGAATATTCAGTGAAATATATGTTTGGTGGCTCTGTATATGATATTAAGATAATTAATAATAGCAATAAAAATACTGGAGTAATTCGGATAAAAATAGATGATAGGATAGTTGAATCTAATATAATAGAACTTATTGACGATGGGAAAAAACATAGGCTTGAGGCATATATGTAAAATAAAAGTCAGTAAGCTAAAAAATAAATGTTCAACTTTCCCAGTATAATTGTAGGTGTTTTAACTTATCAATGGAAAGGTTTTGGCAACAAAACATTGATAAGTTTGAACACCTATAAATTTTTTGGGTGGGAAAGCTGAGTTGTATTTTTTTATGTTATTGAGCTACTGCTAAACCAACACAGTATTGGAT
>JAEWZA010000213.1 GCA_023395575.1 Bacillota bacterium | reverse complement strand
TCAACTTCATCAGGATCACAGTTTGTATCAACTATAGCTACAACTGGAATA
This sequence comes from Bacillota bacterium, assembly GCA_023395575.1. Taxonomy (GTDB): domain Bacteria; phylum Bacillota; class Clostridia; order Acetivibrionales; family DSM-1351; genus Ruminiclostridium. The sequence goes on along the minus strand of JAEWZA010000213.1, from coordinate 6,410 downwards.
CCTAACTTCTTAGCTTCAAGGATTGCATTTCTTTCCTTGCGTGGGTCAACAACAAACATTGCACCTGGAATCTTTTTCAAGTTCTTGATACCGCCAAGATTCTTCTCAAGATCTTCCATTTCCTTTTTCAACTTGATAACTTCTTTTTTAGGTAGAACTTCAAAAGTTCCATCAGCTTCCATAGCATTTAACTGATTTAATCTGTCAATTCTCTTACGGATAGTTTTGAAGTTTGTGAGCATTCCACCCAACCATCTGTTGTTTACGAAGAATTGTCCGCTTCTCTCAGCTTCTTCTTTAATAGAATCCTGAGCTTGTTTCTTTGTTCCTACAAATAGAACATCCTGTCCAGCCATTGCTACTTCTCTAATAAAGAAGTATGCATCGTCAACTTTCTTTACTGTTTTCTGAAGGTCTATGATGTATATACCATTACGCTCTGTAAAGATATACTCTGCCATCTTAGGATTCCATCTTCTAGTCTGATGACCGAAGTGAACACCTGCCTCCAATAGTTGTTTCATTGAAATAACTGCCATAATAAAAACACCTCCGTTAAAGTTAATACCTCCGCATCATTGCAAACTCAACATGTTAAATTGAGTTGAATCAGCCCTTGCTGACACTCTAACAAACTGACTGATGCGTGTGTATTTTTTCGTAAGCAAGTATACCATATTGACTAACTTTAATCAATCTTTTTTTAAATTTATCTACCGTTTATTCACTCTTTTTTAATCAACTTTCGAAGTTGAATATACCGCTTAAAGTCTAGTAATATTTAGGTGTGGTAGCATTATCAATGGAAAGTTGGATTAAAAATAATTGCATTAATTAGTTGATGAGACGAAGTTTTTTTGCTGAAAAACTGACACGATGTCAGTTTTAGCACACTATGAACCACGGATGGTGAATGTGTGCAACAGCAAAAAAACTTCGATGAATCATTACTAATTCTAGCAATTATTTTGGCAACAAACCATTGATAATGCTACCGCACCAATAGCTTTTTATGTGCGAAAGTTGAATTTTTTATTTTAACCTTTTTATTATTTTATTTTTCTAACACTTTTACTAAATATTTTTACCTAATATACAGTTCTAAAGCTGAATTGAACTAAATGTGCATAAAAAACATTAAAATAACAGTATATTAACTTATTTGGTTCATTTTTTATTATTTGACATTTTTATACTTAATTTGTATAATAAGTATTGTTTTTTCACACAATCTCTAAACTAAAGATATGGAGGTATTGAAATGAAGAAAAATCTAAAACTCAAAGCTTTATGCGTTATATTGTCATTACTGATGATATTTCAAGCAATACCAGTAAATTTCACGATATTTAACACAGTTATAGGAACAAATTCAGCAAATGCAGCTGTGGCAACTTTAGAAAACGGTGACTTTGAAGAAGGCTCAAACTTTCAACCTTATTACTGGTCGGATGATATGTACTATAACGACGGTCGTACTACATATAGCTGGTCAAGTTCAGGAATAGGAGGCAGCGGCTGTATAAGTATAAATTCAACAGATTACAATGATGCAAGGGTTGTTCAGACAGTACAGGTTACACCTGGAAAAACATACGCCCTAAGTGCATATGTAAAGGGTGAAAATATTATTGCCGACCAAGGTGCCGATATTGGAGCAAACATTTGCCTCATGGGCGATTGGACTGTTAGCAGCAGTGAAAATTCTACAGGTACCTTCGATTGGAAGCGAATAGATCTTACTTTCGTTGCACCCGCAAGTGGAACTGTACAAATAGGATGTAGATTAGGATTTTACAGCAATTTAATGAAAGGTACTGCATATTTTGATAACGTAACACTAACAGAAATAGATGATTTTGAGACAGGATTTGGTTCTACACCTTTAAACTGGTCAACAAGTGCTAATTTGAATGATGGAATAACTACTTTTACCTGGGAGCCTACTGCAGGATTAAATAACTGTAAATGCATAAGCATAAATTCAACAGGTTACAATGATGCAAGATGGGTTCAGACAATACAGCTAACGCCCGGTAAGGTATACTCTTTGTCAGCTTATGTAAAGGGTGAAAATATTATTATAGACCCTAATAATAATGGAGAAATAGGTGCAAATATCTCAGTAATGGGTGAATGGACAGCAAGCGCATCTACAAACTCTACAGGAACCTTCGGCTGGAAACCGATAAATTTCAATTTTTTGGTTCCTGAAAGCGGCTATGTCACCATTTCATGCAGACTAGGATTCTATAATAGTAGCGTGAAAGGTAAGGTATACTTTGATAATCTAACTATATCCGGTGTCTCTGAACTTGAAGAACGAAGCGGTAATTATGTAAGATTGCATTTAACCCCTAGCCAGTGGGCAGGATTCACAGGAACAAATGATATAAGATGGATAAATCATCTAGACGCTGCTTATCAAGCATATGAAAATTTGGTAGGTTATACTCCTTATGGCGGATCAAAAATCAACATAATGTCTTCTCATATGTACTCAGGCTGGGTGGCTATCGCTGGTAATCCTATCCACTGGAATTCACCGTATATTGCTGATGAAATAGCTAGCATAAATGCAGACGATCACTGGTCCTTTGGTATTCTTCACGAATTAGGACATGATTTTGATTATGATGGTTGGAATTGGGATGCAGAATTCTGGGCTAACACCAAAATGTGCTATGTGCTTGAGTCTCTTTACGGCAAGGTTAAAGGAAATAACAATAATTTCTACTACGGTTCACAGATTGAAAATATGTATAAATCAATCTCATCCGGATGTTATGACAATACTATAGCACAAGGTACATATAACAATGATGGTGCTACCTATTGCTTCCTAAGAATAAAAAATGCTATCGGATGGACTCCGTTCCAAAACACATTCTACTACTTTAAGAATAACAGTATAAATCCATCAACAAAGGTAGCGAAATTTGATTTGTTCTTGGATAAATTATCAGAATATTCAAACTTTAATGTAAGATCAACATTCTTACCAGGAGAATTGGATACAATAAGAAACCACCTAATAGCGAACCCATAATATTAATTAATAGTGTGAAAAAACATGTTAAGGCTGATGCATGATAAATTCAAACCACAATACCATTAAATGGTTATACCTAATAGTATTGTGCGGTTAGTTTTTATCTGCAGCAGCCTTTTTTACTCTGATTTAATATTAATTATATTGAATATATTTTATCACTCGCAACTACTTCCATTGAGCAGAGCTTATAATTGATGTTCAATAATACGTATCTTCATGTAGAGTGCCTGGCAAAAAAGCGTTAATTATTTTAATACACTACTAAGCTTTCCATAGATGTGTTTGACACTACAATTTTCAACTAGGAAAGTTGAATTATGTTTATTGTGTATCCACTTTTGGTAAATGCTTTTCATATTTCCGAGATATCGCCCTGGCACAATATGGTATTCCACGTGTGACCCAATCAAAACACCAGGCAATCCATATTCCCATAAGCCCTAACGGAGTATATCTTACCATTAAATATCCCCCAAGCACTCTTACCAACCACATACTTGATATTGAAACTATGGTGATAAAAACAGAATCTCCTGTGCTTCGTAAACAAGCAGGCACAATAAATCCAGCCGGCCAGAATATTGGTATACATACCAGCGTCAAATAAGTAACATGTAATGCCATTTTCAGCACATCATCTGCCGGCTCATATAGTCTTATAAAGCTTCCTACAAATGGGAAAAACACTAATGATACAGCCCCAAGTAGCGCCATGGCATAAAGTGTTAATTTCTTCATCATTTTTCTCAATTCATCCCGTAAACCGGCTCCAGCATAATATCCTATTACTGATACCGATACAATAGCAACCGCATTACCTGGAATATTTATAATTGCATTCATAGAACCAGCAATTGTATTTGCAGCCAACGCTGCCGTTCCTAATGATGTAATAAATGTCTGAACCAATAACTTTCCGCCATTAAATACAAAACTGTCCAAGCCTGCTGGAATACCTATATATAGAACTGGCTTCAATGTCTTAAATGTAATTTTATAGGATTCACCTTGAATATTTATTTTATTATCTGTAAATAATGGATGAACTAATACCAGCATTCCAAAGAGCCTTGCTGATATCATTCCAAGTCCAGCACCAAGAACACCCAATTCAAAATAAAAGATGCATAGAGCTCCTACTAAAACATTAACAATATTTGATGCCACAGCTGCTGCCATAGATGCTCTAAAATTATTATTTGCCCTTAAAATGCCTGTAAAAACATTGAATAAACCTAAAAACGGATATGAAATAGCAGAACATATCAAGTAAGTTTTAGCCGCAGATTTTACAATTTGCTCTGCACTTCCAAATAGAGAATTAATGATTTGCTCTCCAAACAAATAAAGCCCTAAACCAGTAAGGGCTGACAGCATTAAAACAGCTGATATTGACTGTGTTGCAGTCCTAGAAGCCTCCTTATTGTTGCCGGAACCTAAATGTTGAGATATTACTACTGTAGCTCCCATAGAGACTGCCATAAAAACATTCATTGCAACAATGTTTATTGAGTCAACAATTCCAACTGCCGATACTGCAAAAGCTCCTAATCCACTTACCATCATGGTATTTACTACACCAATTGCAGTAGAAAGCAGCTGCTCTATAAATGCAGGAATGAATAAACGAAGCAAATCTTTTTTTGTGTACAACAATTATCACGACCTTTTAGCACTTCAATAATTTTATCTTCTCCATAAAACTTTTAATAATATTTGTATTACAATTATATTTCTTTGATATTTCAACACAAAAAGTGTATTATTGACAACATTTATAAATTAACTATATCATATTAATATTTATGCTTCAATCAAATACCAAACTCGAAAGCGCACCATGTAAGCACCAACTATACTTTCGAGTTATTTATCTATTTTCATTGCTCTCATTGCATTTATTATTGCTATTAATGCAACTCCAACATCAGCGAATACCGCCTCCCACATAGTAGCAATTCCAAATGTTCCAAGTATTAGTACTAAAATTTTTATACCCAATGCAAATATTATGTTCTGCCATACTATATTCCTAGTTCTTTTTGCTATTTTTATGGCTGTAATAATTTTTGAGGGTTCATCTGTCATTAGTACCACATCAGCAGCTTCTATTGCAGCATCTGAGCCCAAGCCCCCCATTGCAACTCCTACATCAGCTCTTGCTAATACTGGGGCATCATTTATACCATCCCCAACAAAAATCACTTTGCCTTTTGTTGTATTATGGTCAAGTATTTCTTCCAATTTCTCAACCTTTTGATCAGGTAATAATTCAGTATATACCTTCTCTATTCCTATACTGTTAGCAATAGCTTTCCCAACTAAGTCATTATCCCCTGTCAGCATAGTTATATTTTGAATTCCCATTTCTTTAAGGAAAGTAATAGCATTTCTAGCATCTGGCTTAATTTCATCTGAAATCACTATATATCCTGCATATTCTCCATTTACTGCAATATATACTACTGTACCTATTACAGCACTTTTTGTTACTTCTATGTTTTCTTCATTCATTAACCTAATGTTACCAATAGAAACCTTCTTATTTCCAATAACCGCTTTAATTCCATATCCTGATATTTCATTGTAATCTTTTATAGCAGCTTTGTTTATTTCTTTACCATAAGCTCTCATTATTGATATTGCAATAGGGTGGTTTGAGTATGACTCTGATAAAGCAGCAAGCTCTAAAAGTTCTTCTTCACTAATTTTACCCAAAGAATTAATCTCTGTAACATTAAAAGTTCCTTTTGTCAAAGTTCCGGTCTTATCAAATACAACTGTATCAACATTATTAAGTGCTTCTAGATAATTGCTGCCCTTAACAAGTATACCGTTTCTTGAAGCTCCGCCTATCCCGCCAAAAAAGCTCAATGGTATTGATATAACAAGTGCACACGGACATGAAACAACTAGGAATACTAATGCTCTGTTAATCCACTCTCCAAAAGTAGCACCCTGAATAATCAAAGGTGGTAAAAAAGCTAGTACAATTGCAGAAAAAACTACTATTGGTGTATAGTACTTTGCAAATTTAGTTATAAAATTCTCAGTTGGAGCTTTTTTGCTGCTGGCATTTTGAACCAGATCAAGGATTTTGGACACAGTGGTTTCACCAAATTCTTTTGTAACTTCAATAGTTAAAACACCGCTGTTATTTATAAAACCAGCTAAAGCTTCATCCCCTTTTGCAATTTCTCTCTGTACTGATTCTCCTGTTAATGCCGAAGTATCAACCATTGATTTTCCTTCAATAACATTTCCATCAAGGGGAATTCTTTCGCCTGGCTTAACTATTATAATATTTCCAACCTCAACCTCTTCGGGAGCTACTCTTTTTATTTCACTACCAACC
>JAEWZA010000180.1 GCA_023395575.1 Bacillota bacterium | reverse complement strand
GTTCTGACGTTTTAAATAAAATACTAAATTATCCTTTCAGAGGTTATTCTTCAGAATATTATGACTTGTCAGAATAATACACTGATAAATCAACTAGTAACTATACTGAATAACATATATTAGATTGAGGCTAAAAGCTCGAAAATAAACTTTGTACTGAAATTATGATAGTTTCACTATAATTTATTGCCCAAAATGGGCGTGGGAGGATATTATGGACAACAAAACATTAAATGAAATTGAAAACAAACTATCTGTGCTGACATCATTGGAGTATCGAATGCAAAAGCTTAATGTCAGGTTAAATGATGCCGAGGCAGAAGTTAAATCTCTATTACATAAGTATGAAGCAGAAGCACTGGATGTTGAACAGATTCAGAAGGAATCCCTGTCAAACACCATATTAAAGCTCATTAAAAAATATGAAGGAAAAGTGGTAAAAGAGAATCAAGAAATGTTGTCTGCTAAACTTAAGTATGATGAAGCAGTTGAAAAGGTTAATATATTAAAGCTAGATATTCTTTCTCTTGGCAATAATATATCCGAAATTAAAAAGCAAAAACAAAATTATGAAGATGAACTAAAAAAACGAGAAGAAAGTATTAGAAGTAATACAACTACTGAATCCTATAGAATATATATTGAACTCAAGCAAGAAAAAGAATTGCTGACTAATCAGCTCTATGAGCTTGAAGAAGCTATTAGTGCCGCCAACAGAGTAACATCAACAGCCTATAGTGCCCTGAGCCAGCTCGAAAGTGCTGAAAGCTGGGCTACATTTGATGCCTGGACACGTGGAGGAATAATAAGTCACATAGCAAAATACGACCATATTGATAATGCTCAGAAGGATTTTAATTTGCTGAATTCCGAGCTAAAAAACTTTCAAAAAGAGCTTCTGGATATAAATATTGACAGCACTTATGACTCAATAGAAATTGATTCATCTACAAGAGCAGTTGATTTTTGGTTTGACAATATATTTACCGATTTAAGTGTAAGAGATAAAATTCAAGAAAACATAGGCACCTTAACACAACTCAATACTAATATTAATAAAGCTGTCAGCAAGCTTGAAAGTAATAGAGCTGAAATTAAGAAAAAGCTTGAGGATATAGAATTAAAAAAGATTAACCTAGTCAAGTCAATTGAGGAAATAGATTAATCGACTTGCATTTTAAATTAAAATTCAATAGGAGGTGCAAGTCCATGTAATCGCTTTAAGAATTTTGTATTTCAATACAAAGCATGGACATACTTGATGAAGAGAAAAAAAATTGTTATTAAAGGCTTACCCTTCCGGACATGGACACCTGCAATAAAAGGTTTTGAAAATAGCATAAGCACATTAGGACTAGTACCAATAAACGGTACAATGCATGGTGTTATGATTAGAGGCAATGACAAAAATAATCCTGTAATAATTTTTGTACACGGAGGACCAGGGACAACAGAAATTCCCTACGTTAGAAAATATCAGGATTTATTGGAACAGAATTTTACTATCGTACATTATGATGAAAGAGCTACAGGTAAATCCTTTCACTTCTTAGAGGATTATTCCAACCTGTCTATAAATCTATTGACAGAAGACTTAATTGCACTTACCGATTATATTAGCAAAAAACTAGATACAAATAAAATAATTTTAGCTGGTCATTCCTTTGGAACAGTTGTTGGAATTAAAGCGGCTAATTTAGCTCCTGAAAAATATTTGGCTTATATTGGAATAAGTCAAATTGGTGACTTTTGGAACAGAGAATTGGAATCACTGGAATATTGTCTTGAAAAGGCAATAGAAAAAAACAATCTAATAGATATTACAGAAATTGAGTCTTATCGTGAAAATGTTGTCAACCGCAAAATTACCTTTCCTAGAAAGTATGCAAGAAAATATGGCGGGGTGTCTCGTCTAATTAATGATGCAAGTGATATCGTATCAGGATTATTACTAAGCCCAGAATATAGTTTCCTCGATACAATTCGTTTTGGAAAAGGTCGTTCCATTTCCAGTAAAATACTCTGGACAGAACTGATGCAAAGTAATCTTCCAAACGAAGTCTCTGAACTAAAAATTCCCTGCTATTTTGTTATGGGCAAGCATGATTATTTAACACCTGTAAACTCTGCAAAAGCTTACTTTGATTCAATTATTGCACCGTCAAAAGAATTTATAGTTTTTGACCGATCTGCTCATTATCCACATTTTGAAGAAAAACAGAAGTTTTATGATTGGATAACATCAATCAAATTTTTCTAACCAACTTACCAATATAAATTATCTATTCTCAAAATTGTCAATAGTTTGTCATACTATGAACCAATCTAATTATTAGCCATTATATTACTTTTCATTTGATAAGGTTGAACCCCTATAATTTAATCTGGGAAAGGTGAGTTAATAACCATTAATGTCATCACTAAGTGCTCTTTAATTGAGCTTATGCAAAACAGGGCCATGGTACAATTATCATCTGAACAACAGCCCTGTTAATTTTACTTCAATCTTTTTCATCCATTCTAAATTCTATTTCATTAAAACTATAATAGTGTGAGTGGTTCCTGCCTCAAAAACAGGTATTTTTGAAACCTCTTCACCATCTACTGTAATTTTTGCAATGCCTGAATTTACACTATTTGGATTCTGAACCTCAATATTATAGGTTGCACCTCTAAATACTCTCCTTGCCTTAAAGCCTTGCCAGTCAGATGGTACACACGGTTCAACAATCAAGCAGTCATAATTAGCTCTGATTCCTAAAATGTGCTGACTTGATGCTACCATGTTCCATGCCGCTGTACCAGAAAGCCATGAATTTCTTCCAACACCAAATTGAGGGTTTTCTTTTCCAAGAATATTCTGACAATATACATATGGCTCAACTTCATAAAGCTCTGCATCATCATTTCTCTTTCCAGGCAGTATCTGGCTATAATATTCGAACGCCTTATCTCCGTTACCTAATAAAGTTTCTGAAATCATCATCCATGGATTTGTATGCAGGAATATTCCACCATTTTCCTTTGTACCTATAGGGAAGGTTGTAACTCCTCCCTTTTTCTCATCATATTCAGGATAGGATGGATACATTGTTACAATTCCAAATTTTGAATTCAAGTACTTATCAACTGATTTCATACATTTTTCAGCCTTATCACCATCAGCAACCTTACCCAAAATAGCCCAAGACTGAGAGTTTATAAATATTTTACCAAACTTATTTTCTTTTGAGCCCAAAGGTTCTCCATAATCGTCAAAGGCTCTCTTATACCATTCTCCATCCCAACTACTTTCATTAATGGCATTTCGCATTTCTTGATACATATCACTATACTTTGAGCAAGGTTCTATTCCTTCTCTACTCATTTCTTGATACATATAACTATCTTCTGAGCAAAGCCCGTTATTTTTTAAGTACTCACATAATTCAAGCATCTCTAAAGCTGCCCTACAATATAGCATTGATGTAAAAACACTCTCAGCAACGCCGTTCCCTAAATCAAGATTTAAAGTATCGTTCCAGTCAGCTCGTCCAGCTAAAGCAATATTATTAGGACCTCTATTATTGTATGTGAATTCTAAGGCCCTGTCTAAATGCTTTAATACCGTTTCTGATGTAGTCTTGTCATTATATAAAATTGATTCATTCAAGAATTCAAAATCACCAGTCTCTTTAACATAAGCATTTACAGCTAAAATGAGCCACAAATGATCATCTGAATACCAGTCATATCTTTTAACAGGTGCATCGCCCTGTCCACCCTCTCCTGTAAGCGGAAAGAACAGATGATATGCTCTACCATCAGTAAATTGACATTTCAACAGTTTTATTATAAGCTCTTTTGCTTCACTTGGTATTGTATGCATAACTCCCAAACTATCCTGGGCACTATCACGTATTCCCATTCCTCTTCCTAATCCAAGCTGATAAAGAGATACAAAACGCGACCAGTTAAATGTAGTTTTACACTGATACTGATTCCACACGTTTACAAAAAGGTTCATATCCTCATCAGGAGTTTCTACGTTTAATTTGCCTGTATAATCTTCCCAATATTCTTTTAGGCGAGCTAAAGCAGCTTTTGCATTGTTAGGAGATAAGTAATCTTTAATATCCTGTCTTATATCCTTCCTCTCTTCTGCAAAACCAAGAACAAATACCATCTCTCTTTCTTCATTTGGTTCTAAATCAGCATCAATACAAAATGCACCAACACCATTCATTCTACGTGAAATTGAGTTACTGCACGCACCCTGTTCAACAGCAATAGGATTGCTCTCAGACCTGTATTTCCCAATAAAGGTTTCAAGATTAGTATCAAAACTGCTAACCTTTTCTCCAGTAGCAAAAAAAGCTGCATTATCAGTTATATGATGTGGGTGATATGTGATAATACCATCATCAAATCTTCCTTGGTTTATTTGCTGAACCCAGTCAACATTTTGCTGATCCATTATTGCATCCCAAAAACAAAACTCAGAGTACGCAAAGACTTGAAGCTTTTGGGCTACACCGCGAATATTTGATAGCTTTACATGCCAAATTTCAAAGTTTTTATCATCTGGAACGAAGTATGTTATTTCACCAACTACTCCCTGATACTCTCCTGTCAATACAGTATACCCCATACCATGTCGGCAACTGTAGCTGTCAAGTTTCTTTAGTACTGGCTGGTAACCAGGGTTCCAATACTCTCCGTTATCCTTATTTCTGATATATATATACCTTCCGGGTCTATCCATAGGTATGCTGTTATATCTATATCTCGTTACGCGCCTGTTTTGAGGATCCTTATGAAAACTGTAACCTCCGCCTGTATTAGATACAATTCCGCCATAATTACCACTTCCAATATAGTTTATCCATGGCGTTGGCGTATCTGGCCTAGTGACAACATATTCTTTATTCTTTTTATCAAAATACCCGTACCTCATTAAAATTCTCCTCCATTAATAACTTATAAATTCGGTTTACATTTAAATATGGGATCACATTATAATGTATTTTTGCAGTGGTTGATAAAGCAAGTATTTTTGTTCAATACTATGAGCAGATGTCTGTTTAACTCTACATGTTCACACGTCTTATTTCAGCTTGTTAAACATTCATTTTAATGAATTCAGGAGTTAAGCCTTATTATATGACATTCCTTTTGAGTTTAATCAGATAAACAGATATTTTAGTGTTCGGGAACGCTCCCATATATGATTTAAAAAATAGCTTACAGCAAGTGCTTAATGTATATTCTCACTGTAAACAAAATTAAAACTCTATTCTTTATTAATCATCACAACTTGATTCTCTACAACTGCATGTTTCACCATAGTATAATTCAGTATCAAATAATAAAACTTGAGGCTCTGACTTCTTATCGGCTATATTGTTCATTATCAATTTAATAGCTGATTCAGCAATCTTTTCAATTGGCTGCGTCATTGATGTAAGCCTAAGACTTGATGAAATATAGTGTAAAACCTCATATATGTTATCGCACCCTATAATTGACAAATCCTGAGGCACCTGAACTCCAATCTCTTTGGCTTTCTGTATTGCATCATAGCCCTGCATGTCATTAAATGTAAAGACAGCGGTAGGCGGATCATTTGAAAAAATAAGCTTTTCTATAGCTTCACTACCACTTCTTTCGCCTGCATCAGTAAAAATCACGTAATCTTCATTATATTTAATACCATTTTCTTTAAGTGCCTCTTTATATCCGTTTAATCGCTCCAAAGCTACTTTATGGCTAATATTCCCTGTTATATGAGCTATTTTAGTATGGCCTAAATCTATTAAGTATTTAACAGCTCTCTTAGCGCCGTTAAAATTGTCAATTATAATATCATTTACCTTAATATCTTTAAAATAATTCTCAATAACAACTAAAGGATATTTTGAGTCAATTATTTTTTTTACCACCTCTGAATCCCTGCAATCACTTCCAAATAAAATGAGCCCATCGGCTGTACCGCTTGTAAAGTATTGTACATACCTTAATTTTGCGTCACAATCATCATTTGTGCTGCAAAATACAACATTATAATTATATTGAGCAGCATATTTTTCAAGCAGATTAGCTAAATTCAAATATATAGAAGCATTAAAAACATTATAAATAACTCCTATAACTCCAGACTTCCTTGAAACAAGACTTCTAGCTGCTTGATTAGGAGTGTAATCCAGCTGTTTTATGGCATCAAGTACCTTAATACGAGTTTCATCTTTTACACCAGATTTATTGTTTATTACTCTTGAAACAGTTGTTTTTGACACTCCTGCCAATTTCGCAATATCAAAAATGTTACTCATACTAAATGTCATTCCTTTCGCTGTGCACAAGGCACAAAAAATGATGAGACTATCATTGGAAAACCATTTGCTTCGCATAAGCCAAAAAAGCTAAATTACAACAATTCAAAAATAATACTTTACGATATCATTATATACTACATACAAGTAGAGAAACAAGCATTCATTTCGTTTTCTGTCGTACTATTTCGTAAATCATTATAGATGCAGCTATAGATACATTTAAAGACTCTGCCCTTCCTGGCATTGGTATCTTTACTAAGCTATCTGACATTTCGGCTGTTTCATCAGTTATTCCATTTGCCTCATTTCCAACTATTATTGCAATCTTACCTGTTAAGTCTTCATCATAGTAATTTTTTTTTCCTCTCAAATGCGATGCGATTATCTTATAATTAGATTTTTTTAATTGTTCAATTGTTCCATCTATTTTCATACTTTGAAAAATGGGCATATGAAAGACAGACCCCATTGTTGATCTCAGAACCTTTGGCGAATAAAGATCAACACAGCCTTTAGTCAGTATAACTGCAGAAATACCAGCAGCGTCTGATGTTCGAATTATTGTTCCCACATTTCCAGGATCCTGTAGACTATCTAATATCACTATTGAATTTCCCTGTTCAATAATTGTATCAAGGTTTAATTCTTTCTTTTTTAGCACAGCTAGAATCCCCTGAGGTGTTTGCGTATCTGATATTTCCTTAAAAAGTTTCTCATTTACAAGAAAACACTCATTACATACTGATTGTACTCTATTAATCAGTTCTTTTCCTCCATTTAAGCTTTCAAGCTTATCAGATATAATTACTTTTATAATATTCTGTTCATTATCAATAGCATCATTTACAAATCTAATTCCCTCAACAAAATAAAGTCCTTCAGCATCTCTGTTTTTTTTCAGATGCAAAGCCTTTATCTCTTTAATTGTACTATTCTGACTACTCTGTATATATTGCATTATTTTATCTCCTGTTAATACTTGTAAATTAGTTTTTTTAATATAATCAACTCAATTTACCCAGCTGAAAATTGTAGTTGTTAATACTTATCAAATGAAAAGTATTATAATCGTTAAAAAATAAGTTGTTTTATTTGTATAACAAGCTATTTTTTTGAGTACAGATTATAACATAATCAGTGTTCTGCTTCAATTCGACTATACAGAATTGTTTCCAATTCTGAAACAGGCATAGGTTTATAAAAGTAATACCCCTGTATTTCATCACACTTTTCTCTTTTAAGAAATTCGTACTGTTCTTCTTTTTCAACGCCTTCAGCAATTACGTTGAGTTCAAGATTTTTCGCAAGTTGTATTATTGTCTTTACAATTGCTTCATCCTTTTTACTCTCTGATATATTCTGAACAAACTGCATATCTATCTTAAGCTGGTCTATAGGTAAAGTCTTTAATCTACCTAAAGAGGAATACTCCGTTCCAAAATCATCTATTGAAATAGACACCCCCAGAGCCTTTAGCTCATTGAGCATCTGAATTGTATACTTATATTTTTCTTTGTCTACAGCAGCACTTTCTGTAATTTCCAATTCGAGATATTTTGCATCTAGTTTAGTTTCGCATAGTACTTTATTGACAAAACTGATCAGCTTTTTGTCCTGAAATTGTTCAGCAGCCAGATTCACAGACATCCTTATAGGCGGCAGACCACCCTCTTGCCACTCTTTATTCTGGCGACATGCTGTTTCAAGCACCCATTTACCAATAGGATCAATAAGTCCTGTCTGCTCGGCTAATGGAATGAATACCTTTGGTGGAATCATCCCGAATTCATGATTTTCCCAACGAAGCAAAGCCTCTACACCAACAATTTCTTTCGTATCAGTGCAAATTTGCGGTTGATAATATAGCATAAATTCATTCTTTTCAATAGCCCTATAAAGATGATTGGTGATTTTTGTCTTCTTCAATACCTCTTCTTTAATCTTTGGTGAACAAATAGTATATTGATGCTTGCCATTATCTTTAGAACTATACATTGCCACATCCGCATTCTTAATTAATGTTTCTGTATCATCACCATCATAAGGATAAATGGAAATACCCATGCTAGCAGTAGTAAAAAACTCTTGTTCTTGAATAGTTATTGGTTTTGATATAGATATAAGAATATCATTTGCAATCTTTTCAATATCATCAATTTCAGTCATTTGGTTAACAAGTACTAAAAATTCGTCACCACCAAAGCGTGCAACTGTATCCTGCTTACGTGTACATGCTGTCAATCTGTTTGCGACCTCCTTTAGCACTTCATTTCCGCCAAAATGTCCTATGGTATCATTTATGAGCTTAAAGGAATCCAGATCAATAAAAATTACGCCTATTAAAGTTTTATCTCGCTTTGCTAAAGCTATTTCCTGATCTAATCTATTTTTGAATAATGTACGATTAGGTATACCCGTTAATGAATCATAATAGGCCATATAGCCAATTTCTTTTTCCGCCTCCACTTTAATCAAGCCATCCGACAAAATATTTGACAGAATTTTAAGTAATTTTTTATGACTATCAGTAAAGAATTCCTTTTCTTGAATAGAAATAAAAACTAAAAAACCTAAAGCTCGGCCTTTTCTAGTCAGAGGAATTGCATATAAAGACTTAACCTTTAGCTTTTTCAATACCTCTTTTTCTTTAGCCGCTTCTACTGGAAGCAATTCCATATCAGAAATATACACTATTTCTTTATTATATAGCTGTCTCTTCCACCATTTCATATTATTCTCTATAATATTTGGAATAAAATTCATTGCAGATTCTATACCTTGTTCATACCATTCATAGGTTTTAAAATTCTTAGACAAACTTACAAACATTATTCTGTCTAAATCGAAATATTCTCCACTGGATTTTAAGAAAGAATCAATTTTCTCATCTATATTAAATTCATTAACTCCAATTAAATCAGCTGAAATAGTTGAAATCATTTTCTGAAATTTAATTTGATTTTCATTCTCCTTAAGGCGATTAATATATATTTGATTAATATAATAAGCCATCAAAATAGCTAGACTATAGAAAACAATTCTGACGAGATAGTCAGCTC
>JAEWZA010000078.1 GCA_023395575.1 Bacillota bacterium | reverse complement strand
GGCTTTAATTAATCCTATGCTCCCAATTTGAAACAAATCATCAATTTCATAGCCTCTATTTTGAAATCTTTTTACAATGCTCCAAATAAGCCCCATATTTTTTTCAACTAAGATTGTCTGCGCCTGCCTATTTCCAGCCTTAGCCTCTTCAATGAGTGCTCTTACCTCATCATCTGTTATTTCCTTCATAGCATTCTAAACCTTCCTATACATATTTTGTCAACTAAACCCAACATATGTAATAAATATTTTAGCTTCATTCAAACCGTATCATATTAAATTATTGGCAATAACATATATTTTTATACATTTATAACATATATTTACATGTAATAATCAAAAAGTCTTCTCTATTGAGAATAAATATGATTACTCAAGTCAATTATAATCAACTGAAAGCCCCTTGTTTAAGTTTGAGGCTAAAGCCTATAAAAAACCATTTTAACTTAAACTTGAGTTCAAATTCTATTTATAAGCATGATTGTCTGTTTATAAGCATGATTCCCTAATGGCAAAGGCTTTGAACCCCAATAGACTTTGGTGATATCTTTAGTTTTTGTGCCGATTGTTTTTAGACTATTAAATTCAATATAGATAATATTTTAGCCTGTCCTAGCAAAAGTAATTTCCCAAAGGAATTTAAAATAAAACTGCTCAACTTTCAAAGTTGAAAATTACAGATATTCGTAGTTCAATGGTAATTAGATTTCTATTCTCCTGCTCTACAGCGTGAGTCAAGAACTGTCTCCTCGGAATAAGAGCGACTAAGCTTGAAAAACTGCATCCAGCCTAAGCCTTATTTAGCTTTTTAAACATTTTAACAGTGGTGCCCTTACTTAATTCTGAAGCTATTTCAACCCCATCCATAAAGCTTTCCATCACTGTAAAACCCATTCCCGAGCGTTCCATGTCCGGTTTTGACGTATATAAAGGCTGTCTTGCCAACTCAACATCCTCTATACCCTTTCCTTTATCAGATATTACAATTTCGATTCCTTCTTCAAATAGCTTGCAATGCATTTCTACTATTCCAGAATCGCTCTCATATCCATGTATAATTGCATTTGTTACTGCCTCTGAAACAGCAGTTTTTATATCGGCTAATTCTTCAATTGTTGGGTCAAGCTGGGATGCAAAAGCTGCTGCCACCACTCTCCCAAATGCCTCATTATTTGATTTGCTCATAAATTCAAGCTTCATTTCATTTATTAGCTGCATTTTCTTTTCCTCACTCTCATATTTGCATTAAAGCATTCATATCAGCAATATTGCGTTTTTATTAATAGAAAATAACTACCACACTTACAATAAGTGCTCCAAATTAGCTTGTGCCAATTAGAATTTTAACCACTTTATTTCCTATACAACTAACCACACATGCTTGAAATAGCTATATCTAAATCACTATAAGCAGGTATAATTTTTAAAATTCCTGACATTTCAAATATTTGCATTATCTTTGGGTTAGCATTTATAATAGCCGCTTTGCCGTTTAATTTTTGAATATTTTTATATCTTCCAACAATCACGCCAATGCCAGAGCTATCCATAAAATTAACACTTGAGAAATCAAAGATTATATTTTTTACAGTAGACTTTACAAGTTCGCTGTCTATTTTTTGCCTTAAATACTGTGCAGAATGATGATCCATATCTTCCATAATTCTTATAATTAAAGTTGTACCTTTTTTTGATAATTTTACATCCAAAGCGAATTTCCTCCTTTATGAATTAACTACATTTTTCATCTCTTAAAAATATTCGAGATTAGTTTTTCAAAAATTTCACAAAGTATTTAATTCGCTATTTCCCTCATTTATCCTTTTATATGATTTCATGCCATAAATAAAATAACATAATATAATATGCCAACTCACTGCAATTAACTTTTTTCTCTAATTTTTTCAGCTATTTCATCTAATTTTCTTAAGCGGTGATTAACTCCAGACTTCCCCAGCTTTGGATTAAGCATTTCACCCAATTCCTTAAGGCTTAACTCAGAATACTCAAGCCTTAGGTTTGCAATATTAATCAAGTTTTTGGGAAGATTACTTATTCCAATTGTGGATTGAATTAATTTGATATTTTCGGCCTGCCTGACAGACGCATTTACTGTTTTTTCCAGATTTGCCGTTTCACAATTTACTATCCTATTAACATTATTTCTCATATCTTTTAGTATTCTTACATTTTCAAACTCCATCAATGCACCATGGGCACCAATAATATTTAAAAAGTCAACTATGTTTTCTCCCTCTTTTATGTATGCAACATAATTCCCTTTTCTAGTTATAATTTTTACATTTATTCCATAGTCCTTGAGAATTTCTTTAATAATTTCAGTACATTTTTTATTTCGAGTGGCAATTTCTAAATGATAGGTTTTTTCGGGGTCACTAACTGACCCCCCCGACAAAAAAACCGCTCTAAGAAAGCTCTTCCTACAACAAACACTTTTTAATGTTGTATTTTCAATATTAAATTCGTCATTATTAAATACACTTATTTCAAAATCATAAAGCAATTTATTAATAATTTGCATAGATGCAAAAATTATTGAATAGGAAATATGTTTCTTAAGTTTACTGCTCCTTCTTATCGAAACCTCAGGACTCAAGCCATATACTTTTCTAACTGTAGTATACAATCTTCTTGCAAACGCAGCATTTTCAGTAACTACCTTCAAATTCCCCGTACCTTTTTCATGGGTAAAAAGATTACCTGCTAAAATTACACCCATAATTTCAGATTTCCTACAGCATACATCGTGCAGTTCTATTCTACAAAGTTCATCCTTTACTAAAGTTGAAAAAGACACCCTACTCACTCCCTAATAGCCTTAAAAATCAAATTGATAAGTCAAATAGTTTGAAGTCCTCAATCCGAACATCCTCAATTGCTGCTCTTAAAACTTCAGAAACGCTCCACGCCTGTGCAAAACAACCTCTAGGATAATGAGGAACATCTCCATCAAATATCTCAGAAATGTTACCTAAGCCACCATCCTTCATATGATCAATAAATGGCATAATAAAATCTACAGCATTCCTTCTAGCCTCTTCCGTTGAGCCATTAACACTAACATACGCTTTAATAAACCTTCCAAGCGGCCATGTCCAAACAGTTCCTTGATGATATGCACCATCTCTGCTCCAGACATCTCCAGAGTATTCACCCCTATATTGGTGACTTTTTTGAGATAAAGACCTTAAACCATATGGTGTGTAAAGCTCCTTCCAAACCTTTTCAACAATGCTTTTTGCTTTATCCCCTTCAACAACTGAATAGGAAAGACCAACTGCCATTATCTGATTTGGCCTAATACTAGGGTCCTTACCATAATCATTAACTACATCATACAAGCAATTATCAGAACCATTCCAAAAAACTTTATCGAAAGACTCCTTCGCCCTATGAGCTAAATTAATATAAATATCTCTATCTTCAAATTTTTGCGACAAATGCGACATAATCATTAACGCATTATACCATAACGCATTTATTTCCACAGCCTTTCCATGTCGTGGAGTTACAACCCAATCACCAACCTTTGCGTCCATCCATGTTAATTGAGTATGAGGATTTCCTGCTGTCATAAGACCATCCTCTGTCATCCTTATATCAAACAGTGTTCCATCTTTAAAACCTGTAAATATATCCTTTAAACAACTATATATTTTTTCTTTTATGAAATTATAGTTATTTGTATACTCTAAATAATTGTAGACTGCCTCAAAATACCATAAAGCTGCATCAACACTGTTATATGCAGGCTGTAAACCATCATCCGGAAATACATTTGGAATAAGACCATGTGCTACATATTTTGAAAAGGTATATAGAATATCCTCCGCGTCCTTATACCTGCCTGTGGCTAATGTAAGCCCGCTGAAGGCTATCATTGTGTCTCTTCCCCAATCAGTAAACCAAGGATATCCCGCAATTATAGTCTTTGAATCTGTAGATTTTCTATATACAATGAAATTATCTGCAGCAAGCACCAACCTTCTGCACAGCTTATTTGTATAGTTCTTTATACTCAGCAGCTCCGAAAGACGCTTTTCTTCTGAAGCAATTACTTCAGCCGCATCAACTTTACTGCTTTCAATCTTTTCGCTAGTTGCAACAAATGATATTGTTTTACATTCATATGGCTTCAGTTCAACACTAAAGCTTCCAGGCATGAAATGATCCTCAAAGCCATCTAACCCACGCTCCCGCTCAATATTATATAGCATATTATAAAAATAGCAGTTTTCCAGCTTTTTGAATTGGCTTGAGCTTGTACTAAGATTAATGGTTACATCAGAACCCTTTGGTGAAATACTAATTACATTTTTATTAATGTCCATATCAAAATTTAAGTAACTGCAATTACTTTGATGATGATGGTCTCTATAATTAATCAATGGTGAAAGCTTAAAAACCGCAGCTTTTGAGCCATTCCTGATTTCATAATGAACTACAGTTGTATTTTCACCATATTTCATTGCGATTTTCTTTTTCATGAAAACATCCTGATAGCTAAATATAAACTCAGGGATAAATTGATAATTCACTCTTTGAAGGTGATGAAAGCCCTTGTTAATATATCCATCTGACGTCTTAAAGGAACTAAAAGCTACAGATGTTCCATCCTCAAAAATCAAATCCTCTAAAAGATTGGACAAAAGCAGATGTCTGCTTGTAGGCGGTTTCAAAGCAGCAATAAGTAAACCATGGTATCTTCTGCTATTTGAACAAATTAAGGTTCCCGAAGCATATCCACCTATTCCGTTCGTAATAATCCACTCCCTATCGCTTCCCTGCTCGTAACTATACCAAAAGCTTTTTCCAAACTCCATATATACACACTCCTGTCTGGTTTATTAAGTATCCTCATCATATGGTTGGATTACCTTTATTCTGTTATGTATTTAATCGTTCCCTTGCATAGTAGTAGTCAAGCACCCTATCCTTATCACGAGACAAGACAAACTCCGAAACCAATTCGATTATTTTTTTTGCAAGCCTATTAGAGTCATGTCTTACCAAATTGCTATTAACAGCCTTAAAATCACCAGTAATAAGCTCAATTCCCATCTCTTTAACTATTTCAGCATCAACCTTTACAAGCTCTGCCCCATCTAATAAGTATCTCTCTTTTAGTTCATCAGGAATAGAAGCAGTATTAACAATACAAAAATCTATTATTCCCTTTTTTGTATGTTTTTCAATAGCTTTTATATGATCGCTAAGTGAATACCCCTGTGTCTCACATGGCTGTGTCATAACATTGCATACATATACAATAATAGCCTTTGTTTTTTGCAGCGCCTCACACACACCTTCTACTAAAAGATTAGGTATTATGCTAGTGTATAGGCTTCCTGGCCCTAATACTACTATATCTGCCTCCATAATGGCAGCAATAGCTTCATTTAAAGGCTTCACATTTTTCTGATTAAAATAGACTTTTTCAATGTTTGAAACATCCTCCGAATCTCTATGTCCAATATTGAATTCGCCTAAAATAACCTTTCCGCTGTCAGTTTCAGCACACAATCTAACATCATCAAGCGTAATTGGCAAAACCTTACCTGTTACAGCCAGGACATCACTCATTTTCTTGACAGCTTCCTCAAAACTATCAGATATGCCATCCATAGCAGCCAGAAATAAATTGCCAAAGCTTTGCCCCTTCAACATTCCATCCTGAAATCTATATTGAAGAAGTTTTTGCATAATAGGCTCGGTGTTAGCT
>JAEWZA010000033.1 GCA_023395575.1 Bacillota bacterium | reverse complement strand
CTATCAATATCTTTTTTGTATTCGCGGGTAACTTCTTTTTGAGCATTTTCATCAAAATAGGTAATTGATAACTTGCTATCTTTCCATGTTGAATCGGGATTAGGAGTAAAGAAAAAGCTAAATTTATAGTTATCACCATTCTTATACGGAGAATACACACATGCCAAAGCATGTAATATTGTAGATTTTCCGCACCCATTAGCTCCCATAATAGCAGTTAAACTTTTATTTATAGGAACATCCAGATTTTTAATTCCTTTTAAATTATCGATATGAATATTTACAATCCTATGCTTAGGTATCAAAATGTCTTTAGTATTTACTTTAGATAACTTTCCTTTTTTAGGTTTTATCTTTTTTATTAATTCTTTTGTCGCATACTCATTATAAAGTGAATCTTTATGTTCAAAATATTTATTAATAGATTCTGCAATTGACTGTACTATAAAAAAGTTAGATGCATAACTAATCTTCATATACATTCTTTGCTTATTGCTGCAGCTATTGAAGTCATAATTATTTAGCCCTTTCAACACCGCTAGTTCATTATGTGTAAATCTTCTAAGTCCAATAGAATCTACTAAAAACATTTCTCTATATAAGCCCATGTGAATTAAATTGGTCTGAGAAAAATTTTCTCTATCACGCAAATAATATTTACCTACTTCATACCTGATATCTTCAATTTTATGAATTCTTCTATACCATTCATCAACATTAGTATCCATTTCTTTATACAAATCATAATTATAATTTGAATATTTAGGATCAGGAAAATAAAACTCTTCAAATTCAATATCTTTTCTAATACCCACAATATATAATTGCTTTCCTATTACTGGATACCCTGAGTAATCACTCTCTTTAAAAACATTATATACAATCTTGTATCCTATTTCTTCATAGCTTTGCAAAATGCGCCTTAGTTCATCACCTTTGTTTTTAATAAGAATTATTGGTGGTGCTTCCAAAAGAAACATTTTAGGTAATTTTTTATGAATAATATTATATATGTTATTATTAATATTATTTCGTTCAATATATTTATTTCCGGCAATATTAATACTTTGGGCACTAATTTTTCCTGTTATAATATCTGAATTAGGCAATTCTTTAGGAGAAATATCTTTTAGGTCTGAAAATATAAAATTAATATTTTCTATAATATTGTTATATACATTTGCACATTCTCGATCATTATCAATAGCACAAACAACCTCAAATCCTGCTTCTATAAATGCTTTTGACCTTCCTCCAATTCCGCAGGCCAGATCAATAACTTGTAATTTTCTATCCATATTTTCTCCTTTGTCATAATGCAACTTATTTTCTATTTACCTTAAATATTCATTGCAGTTTTATCAACTATAGTAGCGCTATCTCCCAAAATTTCTAGACTACTCATACGTAAAAGCATCTTGAGTAATACTTTCATCATATACAGATGCAATTTTTACTTATATGGCAACCAATACAGCCCACTTTTCTAATTGCATAGTTACCTATTTAGATCTTAATTCGGATAATTTATACATCACTACCTTAGTATTCAATAAACACTCAGTCATCTTTTAATGATTTTATCTCTGAAATAATATTATTAATCGGATTAGCTTTCTCCGCTTTATCTCGCAATAACAGAAGATAATCAGCTAGTATTTCCTTTTCATCTAAATCAGTTATTGTTGGCAAAAGTTCATTTAAGTCATTTATATATTTCTTGATATTCTGATACCTAAACCACTCTTCAATATGGCGGTCTATATTCTGATTAAATTTAACTCGCCGTTGATTTCTCGCTTCTATTCTCTGTTTTTCCCTTAAGTTCTCCGCTTCAATCTCACGCAGCCGCTGTTCTTCCTTTATTCTTTTTTTGTATTCTCGTTCTGCAATATATCTAGCAATTGCAGCTTCATTTGCAATTTTAAACAAAGATATAAATACTTCACCCAATTGTTTTTCAAGAGGCTCCTCTAAAGAATCTTGAAAATGCAAACTTTGAGAGGATTTTTCTCTAGTCCGGTTGTCAGAGAACTCAGTAAAATCAATTTTTAGCAACCCACTATGCAGCTTTTCATACATTGGCTTGAACTCTGTATATGAAATGCCTTCATTAGATTTCAGCAGTTTATCTCTACGCTTTATCATGATTTCATTCATATCGAAAGAAAAGTTATGATTAAAAACCATGAATGTAGCATTATCCTTATTACTACGATTAACAACTACCTTTCCGCCTAATTCACTGACCAAACTAATTAATGTGTCCATTATTCTCAATGCTCGACCGTTTTGTTTCTCCGAGACTGTTATTGGCAGAATAGCTACGTTTTCACGATATGGGGTTTTATAATGGGTCGTCCAATAGAAATCAGTATATCTAAAATTCTCATGAAACATATGCTCTTCGTCTCTTGCTTTTCTATATTCAATTTCATTTTGATATTCATTTATTAATTGGCTATAGTTATCTATTTTCTTCGGAACCTGTATATTTTTGCACCATTGTATAAACTTTTCTTTTGATTCAGTAGTTAGAAGTCCCATCCCATCTGCACTCTCAAGTTCATTGTCTGTTTTTTCAGAGATATCTTCAAGTTCTATAACATGCTTTTTATCCTCATCATAAATTGTTTGATTTATTATTTTCATAGGTGGTAACTTGGGCTTTGAAACCGATTCCTTACCTGCCTGAAGTTTGGCCCAATGCCCTACAGGTGGCAGGGGTATCTCAAGCTTAATGCATCTTTTGCGCAATCCATTATCAGATAAGTCATAACGCTTTGCGACTGTTGTCATTGGCTCATTCCATACCTCATTAAAAAGCTTTTTTCTTTCCTTAAGAAAATCATCTTCATTATACATATTTTTGCTCCTCTGTGCAGAATGAAAATCCTCCTCTTAATAGAACATCTATGAGCTCCTCAAGGTCTTCACTATCTACTACGCTTTCCGGAACAAAGTAACGTTGCAAATTATCATTGAAAAGTGCAGAAATACCACCAAGAAAATCTGAAAACTGATGGTAGCCATGCGTATTTAAATAGACATCATCTTCTTTTCGTATTTCTCTGAAAATACTATAAACGTCATGAATATTTGATAAGTGAATTCCTAATATACTATTTCTTATTTCACTTAACTTGTCCAATTTCTCTTCAAGTTCATTTCCATAGCATTTCTTTTTAAAAAGGGAAGATATATCAATTGAAAGTTTCATATGATATTTTCTCTCTTTTATGGTTTTTCTTATATTTAATATGTCCTCAACTGTCTGCATCAAATATTTAGGTTTTGAATAGTACCTCTCAGGACCGTTAATCATAACCATTTTCAAATCAGAATATTTTTTCATAGCTTTTTCTAATACGTTATACTTTTGAAAAAAATCTTCTTGGCTATAATTATTTGATTGTATTGGTGGAAATATCTCTATTACATCTGGAGGACAAAATTTTGAAAAAGCTTCATGCAAATTAGTGATAACGCATTTTAGTTCTTTCTCATCTTTCCAGATAACATCATTTTCCTTATTATATGATAGTCTAAGAATATATGATTTTCCTGGATCGTTACTAATAAAACCATTGTAGGTTTCAATAAAGGATCTACTGCACTGAACATCTGGAGGGTATGCAATATCTTTAACTTTTACTGGAATCAGAACATTAATTTTTTTTATAATTTTGACTCTCTGAGTTGAAATACAAAGATTAACATACTCAGACCAGTAATCTGGATCTTCTACATGATCAAAAATCCAATCATGCATCATGATCATTTCAAGCTCACCTTTTTTCCCTTCTATAAAGGGACGGTGGCAATTCTCCCGGTACACTTCCTCGATTGAAAAGGGATTATTGTTATATCTGTGATTATATCGGTTAATATGGTAATGAGTATCAGATTCCCTTGCATACTTTCTTTCAATATATCGCTCATTATATTTCCATATATAATTTTCTGTAAATTGTAGTATATTTACTTTATATTCTCTGTATGTACTCTTAATCCAGCCTATTAACGAATCATCAAGATACCTGTAGTTTGAGAAGGATGGCTTGTCATTTTCATTATCTTTAATCTCTTGTGCTAATACTACTAAGTCCTCTTTATAATTTTCAACACCCGTTCCTTTTACTTTTGAGCTATTACAAAATGCATCAACTGCATTTTCGTAGTCTTCTTTACAGTAAAATAAATTATAATATTTTAAATCAGATATGTAATTTTTCAATGTTTTGTCTATGCGGCTTTTGTATCCTTTATAATATCGAAATATAAAATCTTTGCTTTTGGGATATGAGTTACCAATCTCTTGATCTATTTTCAAAAGAGTTTGTTCAACCTTTATATTTTCATAGTCATAAGCTTCAGGATTAAGATAGGTATTAAAATAATCCATGACATACTTTATTATTGTTGTCATGTTTTCAGCATGATTTTGAAAATTGAATTCATCTAGTTTGTCCTTTTTCTTCATCTGCGAAATATACTGCTCAACAGTAAGCATATTTCTTACCTCCCAATGCTTCCATTTCTTCATTAAACTTTTTTGTATAATAAATTCAACTTGAATAAGGTATTTCTATAAATATACATAAACTTTATCATCTGTCTGCTTATAGTATAATTCTTTCGGAACACTCATGTAATAACTTATGATTTCTTGTTCCAATTTAATCTTATGTCGTAGCATATATGTTACGACCTCTTTATAATCATCCTTTTCACTTAATGATTTTAGCCTTTTAATATCATTGTAAGTCAGCTTTTGTAAACAACTCTGGTATCTTTTATCTTCTAGCTGCTTAATAGACATATATTTCAGCTGAAATAGAATCCCTGTCATTCGGCATAAATGTTCATGAATGTAAAAGCCTCCAGCATCTATATCACCAAAATGATAATACTGCTTCTTTTTATTATTTTGATAAATCAAATACAGAAAATTTCTTTGATATCTTGTTATATACCCGCCAAGATAAAAAACCACTGCATTCTCCGCCGAATAACGATTAAATGAGGTTTTATTTTCTACAGTAACAAATTCTTCTGAATGAACCACAATTTTGGTAATACTTTCTATTTCGCCCGTACTAAATTCAATTCCATTTTTTAGACACTTTAACTCAAATACATTTCCTGCAAAATATATAGTACAATCCCCTTTAATGCATATCTTTTGCTCTTCTCTTTCAATATGAAAATATTGTAAGATCTCATCTAAAATTTCATTATCGCCACAAGGCTTATTTTTATAGTGCCTCAATATTTTGCATACTATATCCAATGTATTTTCTTCAAAATATTTTGATGATCCATAAATAAACATAGATGCTTCTCGCAAATATACATCTGTTTCATTTCCTTCAATAAATATGAGTGCTTTCAATATATCCTCTTGCAGTTCAAAATTACGAGGAATTCTGTTCTTGTTCAATTCAATCTGAAGCTTTTCACATTCTTCTGTTGCTATTGGTGTTATTCCACTATACTTATCGATAATATTTCGTATATATCGCATTTTTTCACATTTTGATTGATATCCATAGTTCTTACTTAAATAGTTCTCAACTTCCTCTATTTTTTCATCAATAAGATAAACTCTATCAATTTCATGTCCAAACCCAACTTGCGCATAAGAAATAAAACCTTTATTCTTACACTCGTTTATTAATTCATTTATGAAATATATCGTGTCCAAATC
>JAEWZA010000504.1 GCA_023395575.1 Bacillota bacterium | reverse complement strand
AATATCCTCTTTTCTTTTATAATTAGTGAAAGCTTATATGATAGAAGAACTTCTACTTGCATATATGCTAATATGCTTTTTTAAAGGTGACGCGAAATAAATATTTAGATAATATAGACACATTGCTTTGATGCACTTGTCGAGTTATATTCACAGGT
This sequence comes from Bacillota bacterium, assembly GCA_023395575.1. GTDB lineage: Bacteria > Bacillota > Clostridia > Acetivibrionales > DSM-1351 > Ruminiclostridium. The sequence goes on along the minus strand of JAEWZA010000504.1, from coordinate 9,128 downwards.
TTGAGCTAACTTAACTCAACTGACAGTGAACTCAATTACTCAACAGAAAATATAGGCCTAAAGCCTTTGAACTATTTCAAAACTTGCTAACTCAATAGATTTTTTACTTAGAGATAATAAACCTAGCCGGATGGCTAAACCGAATAACTTTCGTAGTTGAAAATTGTAGGCATGGGGACGTTACCAATTGAAAGGATAAATAATTTTATAAGACAAGTTAGTTCACCGAATAATAAGACATTGGTAAACTTGAGCATGGATAAACTTTACCAGTTGAAAATTGTAGTTGCTCAACTTTTCTTTAGAAAATTGATTTAACAATGATATTTTTAATAATTTTATGAGGAGCTTTATCAATTTGAATAAATTTAAAAGAAACAGCTAGAACAAATACAGAATTTTTAGAAAATTACACTTTTTAACACAATATGGATTATACCATAAAGGAAAATAAAAATCACCTATTTTTTACCTAAAGCTATATTTTTATGACCTGATTTGTTACTATTCAACCTTTAACAATATAATATTCAGCACATACTTTGATAGACTTATAAAACTATATATACCGATGTCTTATTACAAGAAATAGTACGCGAGTGCTTCAGCTACATCAACCCAGACATCGTTAATGCAGGAGTTATTGTCTTCATTTGCCATAATTGATAATATTGCAGACGAACTACTAAAACTGAGTAATAACAACGACAATATATAATTTCATATGTAGCTAAATGTATCATTTTATACAACCCATAACTTATTCAAAGTTACTGTTACAAAACAAGAAATAATATATATCAACAGTAAACAGCTTAAATAGTACTCCCGTGCAATCCTGTTTCGGATCAATACTCACAGTTACTTACTTCCGCTGTGTCGGCTACAACACTTGTTCTTCACCTACTATTTCTAGCATCAATTTCTAACTGAGCTTCTCCATATATATTTCGAAATGCTATAGTTGCTCCCAATAATTTTTTTGTAGAACGTAAAAAAGCCCATCCAACTGTTAATTTGGTGAGCTATAAAACCTTATGTATATAATTTAAAATAATATTATCCCTTTTTATCGTCTCTCAGTAAATTTTTCAATTCGTCCATAAAGGTATTAATGTCCTTAAATTGTCTATAAACTGAAGCAAACCTAACATACGCAACTTCATCCATGGTCTTTAGCTTTGACATTACCATTTCGCCTATATATTCAGTAGTTACTTCTCTTTGCAGAGAGTTATGCAACTGTGTCTCAATTCCTTCTACCATTTTTTCCAAATCATTTATAGATATAGGCCTCTTTTCACATGCCCTTAACAATCCATTCATTAGCTTTTCTCTATCAAAAGGCTGTCTTGACCTATCTTTTTTTATTACCATTAATGGCAAACTCTCAACCTTTTCATATGTAGTAAATCTTTTAGCGCATTTTGTGCACTCTCTTCTTCTTCTAATAGCAGAACCTTCATCTGTAGGTCTTGAATCAATAACCTTGTCCTCAATAAAACCACAAAATGGACACTTCATTTTTAAACCTCCACATTTTCCTATAGCCATAAAACTTCAAATGGCTTCAGTGTAAATTTTTATAAACTCATTTTACCTCATAAAAGAAGCTTTGTACACCTTCATTTACACATAATTTAAAAAAATGGAATATGCTCCTTTTACAGTAGACGCAGCATTAGTAATAGCTATCTAGTGCATAAAGGAGCATACTATTTAAACACATATATTCTTTTTTTCAAAAGTTTTATATTATATATATTTCTTCATATGCATTAACGCTGTCTTTTCCAATCTCGATACCTGTGCTTGAGAAATACCAATTTCATCAGCAACCTCCATCTGCGTTCGTCCATCGAAAAACCTCAGATTTAAAATCAGCTTTTCTCTATCGTTTAACTTTCTCATTGCTTCTTTTAAGGTTATAGTCTCAAGCCAGTTTTCATCAATGTTTTTCTCATCCTTAACTTGATCCATTACAAAAATGGCATCTCCGCCATCATGGTATACTGATTCAAAAAGTGATATTGGGTCTTGAATGGCATCTAGAGCAAATACCACATCCTCCTTTGGCAACTGAAGCTCTTCTGCCAATTGAGCAATTGTCGGCTCCTTTGAGTTTTTTGTTGTAAGCCTTTCTTTTGCCTGCAAAGCTTTATAGGCAATATCTCTAAGTGAACGGCTTACTCTGATGGAGTTATTGTCTCTTAGATATCTGCGAATTTCTCCAATTATCATGGGTACTGCATAGGTAGAAAACTTTACATTGTGTGATACATCGAAATTATCTATTGCCTTAATTAAACCAATGCATCCCACTTGAAACAAATCATCTACATATTCTCCTCTGTTATTAAATCTCTGAATCACGCTCAATACAAGGCGAAGATTTCCCTTTATAAACTCATCTCTTGCCGAATTATCGCCTTTATGCATTCTTTCAAAAAGTACTTTTTTCTGTTCATTTGTCAAAACAGGAAGTTTTGAAGTATTAACACCACATATTTCAACTTTATTGATAAGCATATAAAAACCTCCCGAGCTATAATAACTATGTAATATCATTATTGCCCTAGAGGTTTATTTTATACCGATAAATCAATTAAATATTTTTCTCAAACACCTTGACAAACCAGCATTTTAAGCCTACACCAGATATTTAAGTCATTCTACTGATTTCCTTTTTTAACCTGCTAATTATCCTTTTTTCTAATCTTGATATGTAAGATTGTGATATTCCCAGCATATCTGCCACCTCTTTCTGAGTCTTTTCCACCTCATTAGAAAGCCCAAACCGCAACTCCATTATCCTTTTCTCTCTTGATGACAATTTTTTCATTGCCATATTCAGTAATTCTTTATCAACCTCTTCTTCGAGGCTTCTATGAATAAGATCATTGTCAGTACCTAAAATATCTGACAAAAGCAATTCATTTCCATCCCAGTCAATATTTAAAGGCTCGTCAATTGATATTTCAGACTTAACTCTATTATTTCTCCTCAAGTACATTAGTATTTCATTTTCAATACATCTTGATGCATAAGTTGCAAGTTTAATATTTTTTGAAGGATTAAAAGTATTTATTGCTTTAATTAAACCTATAGTTCCAATAGATACCAAATCTTCAACACCTACACCTGTATTTTCAAATTTTCTTGCGATATATACTACTAATCTTAGATTTCTTTCTATAAGTATACTTTTAACAGCATAATCACTCTGTTCAAGCTTTTGCAACAAGTAGGTTTCTTCATCCAAGGTCAATGGAGGTGGTAATGCCTCACTTCCTCCAATATAGTGAACCGGAAAAAAACCTCCTAGTTTAAATTTCCTCAAAATATTCTCATACTTAATAAGAATAAACATCTTTATCTTAACTAAAAATTTCATTTCCTGTTCCCCCTTCAAATTTTGAACTTATAAGTATTCTGTGTTAAAAATCTCCACTGTACATATATCCTACTGCCTTCAAATTGACATATGTCATGCAACAAGCTCCGGACCAAGCAACGCCTTATATTTATCATTTCTTGACAATGACCTGTTGTATATTCCTACAATGACATTTTTTATGCCTCTTTTATCGTCCTCGCCACCTATCTCTATAAAATCTGGCTTAAAACCAATTAGCATACCATTTTCCTTTCCCAGTGAACAAAAAGGAATTAGCCTAAATCTCGAAAACCATTTTGACTTAGCTATAATTGTTGTTACATAATTCAAATCATCTTCTTGAGCCCCATCAAATATACTCTTAATTTCTTGTGGCAAAAGCTCTTTTAGCGCTTTAAATTCAACCACCATAACAGGTATATTAGTAAGAGGGTCCTTCAATGAATTTCCAGTATCTATTAATGCTGATAAATCAATTGCTCTATTATCAAAGGATATTTTTACAGTCACTAACAAATTTTCCTTTGTTAGTCTGCTCTGAATAACCTCCAAAAATATCTTTATTATTATTCCAACTGTAATAAGCGAAAATACTAGCATACTCCATTGCGATTGTCCAAAAACGCATACAATTCCATTTCTCACAAAGCCACCTTGATGACTGAAAAACAGAAATGCAAATGCAGCTCCTGCAAAAATAAACGTTGAAATATAGAATATAGCTAATGTTCTAATAAACTGCAACACCTTACGTGGCGAAAAGGTAACAGCTACTATAAACAAAGAGAGCAGTATTTTAGCTATTGTCGTGTAGTATATTTTTAAGTCTGGCTGTAGAATTATAAACCCAACATATAGAGCTCCTATAATAGACCCAGCTAATAAACGTAAGGTGCTCACCCTTAGCCTTGTTAGTTTTGCCGTTACCAATAGTATTAGAAAATTTATAACAAAATTTTCTAATACAAGAACATCCCAATAAACCTCCAAATAAGTCCCCACTGTGCATACCCCGCAAATTGTAAATATAGATTGTACAATACTTTAGTTACTATATTACTATTATTCAAACTTTTCTAATTTTATGCTTGCAAACATTATCTTTGTGCTTCTATTTCATCAAGCTATAATTGACCCAAGTATGAGCTATATATTATTTATTCAACACATTTATTCAGCAAGCTTTTTTCCAACTAATCATGCAATTATTTCCAACCCAATTTTCGGATGAAATGTCTATGCATGTTTTATTGTTGATTTCATGTGAACCAACTTAATTTATTAAGTTATTTAACTTTTCATTTTATAAGTTTGAACACTAGTAATTAAACTGGTAAATTTGAATTATTTACTTTTATTCAGTATTCCTGTATTGCATATGTAAAGCATTTGTTTAACATATTTAGATTATACTTAGCGTGCTAACAGAAGTTTGTCAAAATGAAATGTAGAAAAAGAAATATCGTATGACAAAATAGCATTGCATGTGACTAAACAGTGCAAATAGATTAACTATTTTGTTTATGGCTATACTCAAAACAATTTATGACTGATAATAGCAGTCAAGTTATGAGTTTTTTCCAACAAAAAAGGGACTCAACAGAATTTAAATTCTGTACAAGTCCCATACTCTATAAACAACATTTATTCAGTTTGTAAATATAGCCACCTTTATAGCTTATATTTATTTACCAATTGTAAATTTCTTAAATTATTTCCTTTTAGCCTATAGCTCTTGACATAAAATAATATTATTTAAATCTATTGCGTCTTAAGAAGGTAGGTATATCAAGCTCATTATCAGGTGAAACAGCATTCGAATTGCTCTTCTCTGCAACATTTCCAGAATAACTGCTTTCAGGCGTTGCTTGAGTTGGAGCTTGTTTAGGCTTTTCAGCAGGCTTATCAAACTTCTTTAATACTGGTCCACTCTCAAATCCAGTTGCAATAACAGTTATCATCAATTCATCAGTCATAGTTTCATCAATAACGGCACCAAATATAATATTTGCCTCAGGATCAGCTGACTTTTGCACTAATTCAGCAGCAGTATTAACCTCAAATAGCCCCATATCAGGTCCACCTGTAATATTAACTAACACTCTCCTAGCACCTTCAATTGATGTTTCTAATAGAGGACTGGAAATAGCTAGCTTAGCTGCATCTTCAGCTCTGTTTTCCCCTGAAGCTCTACCCACTCCCATATGTGCCAAACCTGAGCTAAGCATTATTGTCTTCACGTCAGCAAAGTCCAAATTTACCAAACCCGGAACAGCTATCAAGTCAGAGATACCTTGTACACCTTGACGTAATACATCATCAGCCATTTTAAATGCCTCTACCATTGTAGTACGCTTTTCTACAACTTGCAGCAATCTATCATTAGGAATAGTAACGAGGGAATCTACAGTATTCTTGAGGTTTTCTATACCTCTCTCTGCATGCTGCATACGGGTTCTGCTCTCAAATATAAAAGGTTTTGTAACTACAGCAACTGTCAAAATCCCCATTTCTCTAGCAATCTGTGCAACGACAGGAGCTGCACCTGTTCCTGTTCCACCACCCATTCCAGCAGTAACAAACACCATATCTGCACCTTTTATGGCCTGAGTGATTTCATCTCTACTTTCATTAGCAGCTTTTTCTCCAATTTCGGGATTAGCACCTGCACCAAGACCCTTTGTAAGCTTATCACCTATTTGAATCTTTGTATTGGCTTTCGATAAAAATAAAGCCTGTTTATCTGTATTTATAGCAATGAAATCAACACCCCTAAGTCCTGCATCTATCATGCGGTTAACGGCGTTGTTTCCACCACCACCACAACCAACAACCTTTATTTGGGCAAAATGATCCATATCAATTTCAAAATCTAGCAAAGTAAATCCCCCTTTAGCTTTGGTAATAAAACTTTATTATAAACACTGTAAATTATCACTTTCATGTTACCTAAAAAATTATAAAAATACATATTAATAATATATTATAAATTTAAATTAGGCAAGTTTAGATTTTATTGCCTAAAAAAATAATTCTTTGAGCGAAATAAACAATTTTTTGAGAAAACTATTATTTTTAGTCTTCTTATTTGTTTCAGGAATATTTTTTTTACTTATAGTGCTTGCATCCTTTTCTTGTTTTGCAATAAACTTAACTATTCCTGCTGCAGTACAATATTCCAAAGAAGTAATATCTTTAAGCTTTGGAACGGCAACTCTAACAGGTAATTGAAAAATCTCATTTGCAAGCTGAGATGCGCCATCTAATGCAGCAATACCATTACCTGACAATACAACACCAGCCCCATAGCTTCCCGGACAATTTTTCTCAATCATATCATGGCAAAGGCTAAAAATTTCACAAACCCTTGCCTCTATTACTTCTATGGCATCAGATACCATTATACTTTTCTTGAAACTCTCACTAATGTCATTAACAGATATCTCTTGGTCATTTTTTATTAGGTTGGTTGATGCCAACTGAAACTGCTTCTTTATTCTTTCAGACTCTGCATAAGACATTTTTAAGGCTATAGACAGATCATTGGAAATATGATCGCCTCCAACAGCAAAACAGTGATTCATTACCAACTTTTCGTTTTTGAATACACTTACTTCTGTAGTTCCACCACCTATATCAACCAATATAACTCCCATGTCCTTTTCATCTGGCATCAGAATACATTCTCCGGCTGCAAAGCCTTCAGCTATAAGTCCATCAACTTTGATCCCAGCTTTTTCAACACTTCTGATTATATTTTGAACGGATATTATTTTTCCTATTACTACATCAAAGTCACCTTCTAGCATAGAACCTTTCATACCAACAGGATCAATTATTCCATCGTATCCATCTACAATAAATTGACTAGGTACAACATCTATAACTTCACAATCTGCTGCTATAGGTAATGTTCCAGCAGAATAAATGAGCTTCTGTACATCCTCTTTTGTTATTTCTTTATTGCTGCCAACAACATTAGTAAAATTTCTATGCTTGATTATATTACTATGTAGGCCTGAAATATTTATATATGCTGAAATAACTTTTACCTCAGATTGTGTTTCAGCAATTCTGACTGAATTCCGAATGGAATCAGATGTAGCATCAATGTCGATAATTATTCCCTTCTTGACTCCAGTACAAGAGGCTATACCCTTACCTAAAATTTCAACTTCTCTCTCTCTGTCAACCTTACCAATAACAGTACTTACTTTTGAAGTACCTATATCTATCCCTACAATAATATCAGACACAAAACTGACCCCCTAATATTCTTACCAAATACCCTTCAAAAGCCTCGTTACATTTCTTCTTTAATTATATTATCTTTTTTGAAGAACTTATTCAATACAAATCTTCTAATTAATGCAAAGTTTAAAAACAATCTATTACCGAATGCAAATATGGCAGCAAGGTATATCTGAAGTCCTAGTTTATCGCCGATATAAGCCAGAATAGCAGCTAAAAGAGCATTTCCAAAAAATCCTGACAGAAATATTCTCATATCAAACTTTTTATTTATTGTTGCTACTAAACCACCAAAAACAGAGTCCAAGGCTGCAAGTATTGCAACTGCAACGTATGTAAAATACTCTGATGGAATAGTTATTGGTATAAACATACCTATTAAAATCCCTGCAATTAATCCTAAAATTGGTATCATAATATCTTCCTTTCATATATCGCATCATCTAATGCATATTAACTTATATTTACTTTAATCCTTTGGTACAAAATATGGATGTTCACTACCAGATGAAAAAACTAATGTACCTTTCTGATTTTTTGTAATATTGTTTGTAAATATCTGTTTAAAAACTTTCAAATTATATTCAATATTATCTAAGTCACCGAATTCCGCATCTATTCTTCCTTCAAAGTTAGCAGTTACACTATTAATATCCGAAACCTTAATGGATGTAAGTTTTTCATAAAACTTAACATTTGAAGCTTTATCGCTTTTTAATAGTATATCACAAAATTGTATTATTAACTGTAGTGGAGACTCTCCTTTAAATTTTACCTCTTGTCCTAAATTATAGCTATCCACCGATGTACCTATTATTTTAAAAAATTTCTTTTTTATTTCAGGATTTTTAATAATTTCTAAAGCATATCCTTCCTTATCAATCAATACGCTTGTCCCACTAGTATCTAGAATTGCATAAGGAGTTCTCTCTTGAATTTTAATTCTTATTGCTTTAGGTAATAAAGGTCTGACACTAATAGATTTGACATATGGCATGGACTCATAAACATTTTGTTCTCTATCGTTAAATCTAAAGGATATTAAATTCTTTGGTTTTTCTCCTAACATTTTAAATACATTTTGTCCTGTGATAAGCCCGGTACTAAAAATTATATCGTTAGTTGAATACTTCTCATTACCTACTACTTTAATTTCATCAACTATAAAAAAAGATGAACGCGCAAAAATAATAGCAGCAACGATAATAATAATAGTGAGCAATAACCTTCCGATTCTTCTTGCTCTCGCACGCTTCCTTTTTAAATCTTTTGTTTTTTTGTAAACGGTATTATTTGAAGTCTTTTTCATTTGTATCTATATCCTTGTTATCTCTGCCCCAATTTCAGACAGTTTTTCTTCAACCTTGTAATAGCCTCTGTCAATGTGTTCAAGACCAGTAATAACAGTTTCACCATGCGCAGCCAAACCAGCCAAAATCAATGCAGCACCCCCACGCAAATCCCTTGCTACTACCTGTGC
>JAEWZA010000502.1 GCA_023395575.1 Bacillota bacterium | reverse complement strand
CCATAAGCCTTGACATATCTGTAGTGCCTATATTAACGATTCTTTTGTTATCAATTGCGCCTATATGTACTACAGCAAATATAATGCTTGCAAATAATATTTGTGATTTGGAGAGAGATGTTGCCGTAAAGCGTTATACTTTACCGTATTATTTAGGACATAAAGCTGTTTATTTGTTTGCGGCACTTAACTACTTAGCTTATTTGGGAATAATACTGATGGTGGCTTTTAAAATTTTATCACCCATATGCTTATTATCACTGCTTACAATTTTTCCAGTTCAAAGAAATATAAATACATTTTTAAAAATTCAAGACAAAGAAACAACCTTTATTTGTTCAATTAAAAACTATGTTATTATTATGGGTTCAATTACTTTGGTTATTTTTGTAGGTGGTATCATATAGCTGTATCATGAAATGTTGATAAAAGCTATTTTATAGCCCAATGGGATGAATATATAGCATTGGTGCAGGGAGGCTGTTGATGAAGTTTTTTAAAAAGACTGATTTGATTATTGTTTTCGGAATTTTTATAGTTGGATTGGCATTATGGGCTATTTTTACTTTTAATAATTCAACTAAGCCTGCTAAAGCTGAAATTTATTATAAATCGGAGCTGGTAGCAACCATAGATTTGAATTCCGGTGTAGATAAAGAATTTTCTATACCTCAGGATAAGGATGTTATTTTTCATTTAACAAAGGATGGTCACATTGGTTTCGAAAAATCAGACTGTCCTGACAAGATATGTGTAAGAACAGGTATGCTGAAAAATATAGGGGAAACGGCTGCTTGTTTACCTAACGAAATAATACTAAAAATAGTGCCCTTAACTGCTCGCAGTGATGATGAGCTTGATATGATTGTAGGATAATAGGAAGGCTAATGGTTCGTGTATATGAATATAAGAAACATACCCAAAACTAAGCTTTTAGTATTAACAGCATTGCTTTTTGCAGTTGCATTAGTGCTTGCTATTGCAGAAAATTCTTTTCCGCCGCTGTTTGCAGCAGTTCCTGGAGTCAAACTGGGTCTTTCGAATATTCCTGTAATGTATGCACTGTTCTTTTTAGATAAAAAGCCAGCCTTTATGATAGCTGTTTTAAAAGCCTCATATGTTTTAATCACTCGTGGCTTTATTGCTGGAATATTAAGCTTATGTGGGGGTATACTATCATTATTAATAATGTTGCTGTTATTGATAATATTCAGAGACAAAATATCTTATTTTGTATTGAGTATTTTTGGAGCGGTTTTCCATAATATTGGACAGTTTGCGGCAATTTCTTTGATATATACCACTATATATCTGTGGGTTTATCTCCCTGTTTTATTAATATCAGGTGTTGCTGCAGGAATAGCAACTTCTGCTTTACTTAGGCTTATTATGCCGGCTTTTAACAGGATGGTTTAAGCTTTGCGCAACAGCTTCAATTATCTTTTATGCCCGAAGTGGGTGTGAAGGTTAATATAGATAAAAAAGCATTGGAGGAATGAATATGAAAAAATTTATAACATTAGCATTGAGTTTAACAATGGCAATAACAGTTTTTGCCGGATGTGGAAAACAAGCTGAAGACAATAATGCGGCAGGTACTACCACTGGCACAGTTGCAAATACTACTGCTGCTATTGATACAGGTACACCGGCTGCTGGAGATTCAGTTAAAACAGGTTTTGCAGTTATATCTTCAATTGCAAGTTCAAAAGATGCAGGCGAAAAAGATGGTTTAGCACAAGTTGATTCAATGATTGCTGCAGTTACAGTTGATAAGGATGGAAAAATTGCAAAGTGTATCATTGATGCTGCTCAAACTAAAATTAACTTTTCAGCTCAAGGTAAAATTCTTAGTGATTTAAAGGCTGAATACAAAACCAAAAATGAGCTTGGCGATGAATATGGTATGAAGAAGGCTTCGAAAATTGGTAAAGAGTGGAATGAACAGGCGGCGGCATTTGCAAATTACGTTGTTGGAAAGACTCTTGATCAAGTAAAGGGTATAGCTGTAAATGAAGAAGGTACTGCTGGTGATGCTGAGTTGGCATCTTCTGTGACAGTACATATCGGTGACTTTATAGCTGTCACCGAGAAGGCTGTCTTAAATGCTCAGGATTTAGGTGCTAAGTCTGGAGATAAGCTAGGCTTAGGTGTTTCAACCAGTATTTCAAAATCTACAGACGCGGGTGAAAAAGAAGGATTAGCGCAAGCTTATTCCATGTACTCTGTATCTACTTTTGATGCAAATGGAAAAATAACAAGTTCTATCATTGATGCTTCTCAAACAAATGTAAACTTCACTAAGGAAGGTAAAATTACTTCTGATTTAACTGTTTCATTTAAAACAAAGAATGAGCTTGGTGATGCTTATGGCATGAAGAAAGCCTCTAAAATAGGCAAGGAATGGAATGAACAGGCAGAAGCATTTGCAAAGTATGCGGTTGGTAAGACTGTTGATGAGGTTAAGGGAATAGCTGTAAATGAGGAAGGTATAACAACTGAAGCTGAGTTAACAAGCTCCGTTACAGTTCATATTGCAGATTTCCAAAAGGTAATTGAAAAGGCAAATGCAAGTGCTAAATAAAATAACTGTTTATAGTATGCTAGAAGCTGTTGCAAAACTATATCAACGATAAACTGTTTAAATAGTATTAAACTGTGAAAGTTGAGATAATGAGCTAAAAATAGGGCTGCTGCATAGATAGTATTAGTTGCAGAAGTGTGTTTTTGATATAATTATCAAAGACAAACCATGTGATTAAGTTGCTAGTGTGCAGTGGCCTTGCTTTTAAGTAGTATACTCAACTGCGAAGTTTGAATTTATAAGCTAAAATGTTATATTGGATAAGTAATGGATAATTTTTAAAATTTAAGATGCAGATAAGATGCAAATATATTCAGAGGTATCAATATAAAAAATTTTACATAAAAGGCTAAATTGAAAGTTGGTTAGTTAAAATTTTTAAACTTACAGAAGTTATATAGTTGTTAGCTTCACCATTTTAGTGCCAGTAATGTGGAGGTTAGTTTGTTAAAAAAAATAGTAACTGTAGTAATTACAATTTCATTTTTGGTCAATCTCACAGCGTGTGGAGATAAGGGTAAAAAACGATATGAGGCTGAATTTTTGCAGCTTTTTGATACAATGACAAAAATAGTTGCTTACACTGAAAGTAAAGAAGAATTCACAAATTATTCCCAGCTCATTTATGATAATTTAAAAATATATCACCAATTATATGATATTTATAATAATTATGATGGAATCAACAATATTAAAACAATAAATGATAACGCAGGAATCAAACCCGTTAAGGTTGATAAGAAAATAATTGATTTACTTCTTTATTCCAAAGAGTGGTATATAAAAACAGAGGGTAAAATGAATATTGCATTTGGGGCGGTCTTGGAGATTTGGCACAAATACCGTACAGAAGGTGCTGAAGATGAGACCAAAGCAGCTCTTCCGCAAATGGAGGAGCTACAAGAAGCTGCAAAGCATACTGATATAAATAAAGTTATAATTGATGAAATAAATTCCACGGTTTTTTTAGAAGATCCCCAAATGAGTATTGATGTTGGAGCTATCGGTAAAGGCTATGCAACAGAGCAGGTCAGTCAGATTGCAATAAAAAATGGGTTTACATCAGGACTTATTAGTGTTGGAGGAAATGTACGCGCCATAGGCAACAAGGGAATTGATAATAAACTATGGAATTTAGGGATTCAGAATCCAGATAAAGAAAGTGAAAACAATATCATTAATGTTGTATATGTTTCTGATTTATCACTTGTATCAAGTGGGGACTATGAAAGGTATTATACAGTTAGTGGGAAAAGATATCATCATATAATTAACACCGACACACTTTTTCCCTCAGAATACTTTTCAGAAGTCACAATACTGTGTAGAAATTCAGGAATGTCTGACGTGTTGTCAACAGCCGTTTTTTGTATGCCTATTGAGAAAGGGCTTGAGTTTATAAACGGTTTGCCTGATACAGAGGCATTGTGGGTAATGAAAAATGGTGATATAAAATACAGTGATGGTTTTAAAAAATTTACAAAAGAAAATTAGTATTAATTTATTGCCGAATACAAATAATATTTTTGAAGTAAATAAAATATTTCGGAGGGACTAAAATGTCAACAAATATGATGAACCACCCACATGAGGGTATTAAGTGTATCGTAGATACCTGTAAGTATCATATGTCTGGTGACCACTGTTCAGCTGAACAGATTGAAGTTAGGGCAGTAGATGCTTCTACTTCAAATCAAACTGATTGTGCAACATTTATTCCTCAGAGCAGAAAACGACAGTAGAATTAGTTTGTAATGTACGGATTTAGCCTATCGGTGAATTAATATATCGGTAGGCTACTTTTAAATATATATTCGAATTTAGCAGCTATATATTGTAGGCACTCAATATCATCAATGGAGACAAACCATTGACGATATCCCACGCTGATAGATTTTCATGTACGAAAGTTGATATTATATAATTAGGAAGGGGTTAAAAAAATGCAGGCATTTAATGAGCTTTACAAAAGATTGGCAAAGGCAGCAGTTGAAAATAGAACAAATGAAGAGGTTAAAAGTGCCATTGAGGAAGGCTATGACTCACATCAATTAGATTGCTTACTACACCCGAAGGAATATGCCTCAGTTTGGAAGATATCTGATTGTGATTGCTGTGAGGATACGAAATGTAGTATTTGTACTGTAAAATGTTTATTTGATGCAATAGAAAAGGATGAAAAAGGAAATACAATTATTAACAAGGATTTATGTGTAGGATGTTCAGAATGTATTGATAACTGCAAGGCTCAAAAGCTTGTAGCCAGCAAGGATATAATACCTGCCTTGGATGCTGTAAAAAGTGAAAAGGGGCCTGTTTATGCTATGATTGCACCTGCTTTTATTAGTCAATTCAGTGAAAAGGTTACACCTGGTAAGCTTAGAAGTGCCTTTAAAAGCCTTGGCTTTGCAGGAATGGTAGAGGTTGCACTTTTTGCAGATATTCTTACGCTAAAGGAAGCATTGGAATTTGACCGCACTATTGTTAATGAAAAGGATTATCTGTTGACGAGCTGTTGCTGCCCAATGTGGATTGCTATGCTTCGTAAAATATATAAACAGTTCATGCCTCATGTTCCCGGTTCTGTATCGCCAATGGTAGCATGTGGGCGTTCAATTAAAATACTTGAGCCCAACTCCATTACCGTGTTCATTGGTCCCTGCATAGCTAAAAAATCAGAGGCAAGAGAACTTGATATTGCAGATGCAGTTGATTATGTTCTCACTTTTCAAGAGGTACAGGATATTTTTGAATTTGCAAACATAAACCCTGAGAATATGGAAGAGGATTCTCGTGACCATTCCTCAAAGGCAGGAAGAATATATGCTAGAACAGGTGGGGTAAGTGAGGCGGTAGAAAGCACGTTGAAGGGCTTAAACCCAAACCGTAAAATTTCTATTAGAACTCAGCAGGCAAATGGAATTCGTGAGTGTAAGGAAATGCTTAATGCTCTTAAAGAAGGCAATATTACAGCAAATTTTCTTGAGGGAATGGGCTGTGTAGGCGGTTGTGTGGGAGGTCCTAAAGCAATTTTAGACCGTGAAGAGGGTAGGAAAAATGTTAACCAATATGGAAATCAGGCAACATATATTACACCCATTGATAATCCTTATGTAATGGATTTGCTGTATCGCTTGGGCTTTGATACAGTTGAAAGTCTTCTGGAAAACAGTGATATTTTTACGAGAGATTTTACTTAATAAAATCAACTTTCCCACATATAAACTCTATTGGTGCTTAAATAAAATGGCTTTTCCAAAATAATCGCATAAATTGGTAGTGTTTTATCCTTCCGTTTTTGCCTGCAAAAATAGTTGAAACATGCTATGTAGAATTTCTACGTTCTGCTATTTTATGTGTATTGACAACGCTGCCAATGATATGATATCGTTTGGTTTTAGTAGATTATATTATTATTTACAGTTATCTATTATTATACTAAAATTAATCTTACTATTTCTACCAAATTTATTTATATTATGAAAGGAAAAGCCATGAATAAATCAGAAGTACTAGGTAGATGGACAAAAGCAAAGTCCGAGGAACTGTATGGTGTTAAGAATTGGGGGAACGGCTATTTTTCTATTTCTGATAATGGAGAGGTGCTGGTTAATCCATATAAGGAAAATGAATTGGCTGCAATCAGCCTTATGGATATAATATCGGGTGTTCGTGAACGTGGGCTTGATATGCCTGTGTTGTTACGCTTCGAGAATTTATTGGATTCACAGATATCACTTTTAAATGAATCCTTTAAAGATGCAATGAATAAATTAAATTATAAAGGTGACTATCGTGGTGTTTACCCTATCAAGGTTAATCAGCAGCAGCAAGTAGTTGAAGAGGTGACTAAATTTGGTCAGCGTTATCACCATGGCCTTGAAGTGGGTAGTAAGGCTGAGCTGGTTGGTGCATTATCTTTAATGAAGGATAAAGAAGCTTGCCTTATTTGCAATGGATACAAGGATGAGGAATTTATAGATTTAGGTCTTTACTCAGTCAAAATGGGATTTAAGTGTTTCTTTGTTATAGAGACACTTAGTGAGGTTGATATTGTATTGGAGCGCTCAAGAGCTTTGGGGGTTAAGCCCAATATTGGACTTCGTATAAAGCTTTCTGCAAAGGCAGGTGGTCACTGGACTGAATCGGGCGGAGACCGCAGTATTTTTGGTTTGAATATGTCTCAGGTTATAACTGTTGTGGATACCTTGAAAAAGGAAAATATGCTGGATTGCCTCAAGCTGCTTCATTATCATTTAGGTTCACAGATACCAAATATTAGAGATATCCGTTCTGCTGTATTAGAGGCAACTCGTGTATATGCAGAACTGGTTAAAGAAGGCGCACCTATGGGCTATTTAGACCTTGGTGGTGGACTTGCTGTTGATTATGATGGTTCAAATACAAACTATATAAATAGCCGTAACTACACTGTTGAGGAATATTGCACTGATATTGTTGAGGCTGTTATGACTACTCTTGACTCAAGCGGTGTTAAGCACCCTATTATTGTTACAGAGTCGGGTCGTACAACTGTAGCATATTATTCAGTACTCCTATTTAATGTTCTAGATGTTGAAAGGTTTGAGGAGCATAATTTACCTGATAATCTTGATGAAAACACTCCAGAGCAAATTAAAAATTTATTTGATGTTAATAGAAGCATAACACAGAAGAATATTCAAGAGTGTTATAACGATGCTCTATACTATCGTGATGAAATCCGAGACATGTTCAAGCATGGAAAAGTGAACTTACGTGAGAGAGCATTCTCGGAAAAAATCTTCTGGAATACAATAAATCAGATTGCAAAGGAAAAACAAAAACTAAAGAATTTTCCTCCTGATTTAGAAGACATTGAAAGTGCCATAGCCGATATATATTATTGTAACTTTTCTGTGTTTCAGTCTATTCCTGACAGTTGGGCTATTGATCAGCTGTTTCCAATAATGCCGCTACACCGATTATTGGAATTGCCAAAAAGGAACGCAGTTATTGCAGATATCACCTGTGACTGTGATGGAAAGATTGACCATTTTATTGACTTGCATGATGTTAGAACTACACTACCGCTGCATGAAATGAAAAATGGAGATGATTATTATCTAGGGGTGTTCATAGTTGGAGCATACCAAGAAACTCTAGGTGACCTTCATAACTTGTTTGGAGATACAAATGTAGTTAGTGTGAGAATACATCCTGATGGTAGCTATGACCTTGTAAAGGAAATTCATGGAGACAGCGTTGCGGACGTTCTTACTTATGTAGAATATGATCCTAAAGATATGATTGTTAGCTTCCGTGAAAAGGCAGAAAATGCTATACGAGAAGGCTTAATAAGCGCTAGTGATAGAAAAGTAATTATGAGAGCATATGAGAATGGCTTGCGTGGTTACACTTATTATGAGAGATAGACAATTATTAACTCAACTTTCTCACGTTAAAAGCCTATCAATTTGATAAGGTTGCACATCTACAATTTAAGCTAGGAAAGTTGAATAAATATTCATAAAAAAAGCAACGTGATGTCTTATTTGGACAAAGCGTTGCTTTTTTATCTATAAAATCGGGGTTATAGTCTTATATAATAAAGTTGTTTCTATAAATAGCAGAACCAATGACAGATACGCCTCCTGTTACAACAGGTTCAGCAATTACAATAACCCCATAAGGTGGTAAAATTTAAAAGATAAAAAATAATTTTGCAAAAATGTTTGTCAATTGAAAAATTAATGGTATAATGTAATCCAAAAGAATATTATGTGTTTAAAAGGAAGACTTAGTTTTGACAGATATCTGTTATATTAGCTAAGTCTTTCTTTTCTTATTATAATGGTTTATAAAATGTAAGAAAAATGGGTTAATATATCTATGTTGATTTTTAATACAGCATTTTGTATAATCATTAAAGAAAACGTAGCCTAGGCTTATTTTGTAAAGTCGAAGCGAGGATGCACTTGTACTTTCAAAAGTATAGTTTGTAAATGGGGTTATTTTTGATGTTTTAGTGCAAATTAGTAGCATAAATATGATTATGGATTAGGAGATATTGAAATGGGAAAAGCTTTAATTATTGGCGCCGGTGGCGTCGCTAATGTTGTTATTCATAAATGCTGTCAGAACCCGGATGTATTTGAAGAAATCTGTATTGCAAGCAGAACACTATCAAAATGCGATGCCATCAAAGCAAAGCTAGACGGTGGTAAAACTAAAATTCAGACTGCTCAGGTAGATGCAGATAACACTGAGATGCTTATAGAATTAATTAAGAAATTTGGACCGGATATCGTAATTAATGTTGCATTGCCATATCAGGATTTGACGATAATGGACGCTTGTCTCGCAACTGGTGTACATTATCTTGATACTGCTAATTATGAGCCGCCTGATGTAGCTAAGTTTGAGTATAAATGGCAATGGGCTTATAGGGAGAGGTTTGAAAAGGCTGGGATAATAGGGCTTTTAGGAAGCGGCTTCGACCCTGGAGTTACAAGTGTTTTCAGCGCATATGCTCAAAAACATTATTTTGATGAAATTCACTATATTGATATTGTTGATGCAAATGCAGGTGACCATGGATACCCATTTGCAACAAATTTCAATCCTGAGATAAATATTCGAGAAATAACTGCAAAGGGCAGCTATTGGGAGAATGGGGAATGGGTAGAAACAGAACCATTAGAGATTAAAAAAGTATACGATTTACCTGAAATAGGACCAAAGGATATATATTTATTGCATCATGAGGAGATAGAATCTTTAGCACTCAATATAAAGGGAATAAAAAGAATAAGATTCTGGATGACTTTTTCAGAGAGATATCTTACTCATTTGAGAGTGCTTGAAAATGTTGGTATGACTTCAATTGAACCTATTGAGTTTGAAGGCCAGCAAATAATACCACTGCAGTTTTTAAAAGCTGTACTACCAGACCCAGCATCTCTTGGACCTAGAACGAAAGGGAAAACAAATATAGGATGTATTATACAAGGAATAAAGGATGGAAAGCCAAAAACTTATTATGTTTACAATGTATGCGATCATGAGGAATGCTATAAAGAGGTTGGTTCTCAAGCTATATCCTACACCACAGGTGTTCCAGCTATGATTGGTGCAATGATGATATTGAAAGGAATTTGGAATAAACCAGGTGTTCATAATATTGAAGAGTTTGATCCTGATCCATTTATGGAGGCTCTAAATAAATGCGGACTGCCTTGGAAAGAAAGCTTTTCGCCTGAACTGCTTGATTAAAAATTAGCAATTGGTAATAGCTGTTTTGATTACTTTTATATTGTTTTACTTAATTGATGAAACTCGGATTAGAAATTATTTGCATGGATTAGTTGGTAAATAGATAAACAATACTAATCCATGCAATTATTTATTAAATAGGGTTGAGCCCTGAATAAATCTTTTGATTTGAGAAGTTTTTTGCGCAAGGGAAACCCAATATTTTGTGCCGAGGTCGGCTGGGAGGTTAATATTGAATATAGATTTTAGTAGC
Organism: Bacillota bacterium; assembly: GCA_023395575.1. GTDB lineage: Bacteria > Bacillota > Clostridia > Acetivibrionales > DSM-1351 > Ruminiclostridium. Next base: position 5,635 of record JAEWZA010000502.1, on the reverse strand, counting down.
TTGCCTACACCATGTTATATTGTTGATGAAAGGCTTTTGATAAAGAACCTTGAAATATTGAAATCTGTACAGGATAGAACCGGATGTAGTATTCTTCTCGCCCAAAAAGGATTTTCAATGTACAGTGTTTATCCTTTAATTGGTCAATATCTTAAAGGTGTAACCTCGAGCTCGTTATTTGAGGCTAGACTGGGATATGAAGAAATGGGTAAAGAGGTTCATATTTATGCACCTGCATATATTGAGGAGGAATTTGATGAGATTCTCAGATATAGCGACCATATAGTATTCAATTCCTTTAGGGAATGGGAAAAGTATAAAGCAAAAGTTAAGAGGGTTACATCCAAAAAGATAGAGTGTGGAATACGCATAAATCCAGAGTATTCAGAAATAGAGACTCACATGTATGATCCTTGCTATAACTCGTCAAGGCTTGGTGTAACACTAACAAATTTTGAAGAAGATAAACTTGAAGGTATTGATGGACTTCATTTTCACACAATGTGTGAACAAAATTCAGATACTCTTGAAAGAACTATAAAAGTTGTTGATGAAAAGTTTGGTAAGTACATTAAGAATATGAAATGGCTGAATTTTGGAGGAGGGCATCATATTACAAGAGCTGACTATGACATTGAGTCTTTAGTACGTTCAATTTCATATTTTCAGGATAAATATGGTGTAAAGGTTTATTTGGAGCCAGGTGAGGCAATTGCCTTAAATACAGGATATCTTGTAGCAAAGGTTTTGGATATAGTTGACAATGGTATGAAAATTGCTATTCTAGATGCATCAGCGGCTTGTCATATGCCCGATGTATTGGAGATGCCGTACAGGCCCAATATAATAGATGCTGGGAAGCCTGGTGAATATGAATATACCTACAGACTTGGGAGCCATACCTGTCTTGCAGGAGATGTTATTGGAGATTATTCATTTAAGCAGCCACTAAATCCTGGAGACAAGCTAGTTTTCTGTGATATGGCTCATTATACAATGGTGAAGAATAATACTTTTAATGGTATAAATTTACCTGCAATTGCATTATTTAATGAAGAAAGTGGAGCAAAAATTATTAAGAAATTTGGATACGAAGATTTTAGGTCCAGATTATAAATTCATTACTAACTCAACTTTCTGTTGATAAGTTGAACACCTATAATTCAACTGGGAAAGTTGAGTTAATTATTATTAACTTAGGTTCTGAGTAAAAAAGGTTAGCAATTCTAAAACTCAATACAAATAAACAATACATTTTCTGTATACCGATGTCATATTGCAAGAAATATTACGCGAGTGCAATATATATCTAATTGCGAAGTTCGGTTAGAAATTGATGCTAGAAATAGTAGGTGAAGAACAAGTATTGCAGCCGATACAGCTATAGGATGTAGCTGTAAGTATTTACTCGAGACAGGATGCCTTGGTTATACGGTCGGCGGAAGTGCTTGTTCTTCAACGTAACTATTTCAGCGACAATTTCGGGAGAGCCATAGATATATACTGCACGGGGAGTACTATTTATTTTTTTTATTCTCTATATGATGCTAATAAATAGTTGCATAAAATTAATCCATATTTGGTATACTTCCTATGTAATCACAATATATAATAATATTTTATAATTAGAAATAAAATCCAACGTCCTTATTTACTGTTTGAAATTCAAAGTGCTTCACATGCAGTATTTAAAGGTGTTTACCGGTTTGCTCTAATTGCTGCAAAAGCTAATATATATAAATGTGATTTTACATTTTAAACACAAATGGTTTAAGGATATTGTAACTTTTTTGTCAATAAAATGTAACAAAATTATATGGAATAGTAACTTTTATAAATATAATTAGAAAAAAACTTATGTTATTCTAAACACAAATATAAAAGGAGGCAGGAAAATGAATAAGGTTATAAGAAAATCACTTGCTGCAGTTTTAGCAGCTGCGATGACAGTTTCAATTGCAGGATGTGGTGGTGAAAAGACCGCTGAACCAACAAATACTGCAGCTAATACTACAGCGCAAGCTTCAACACCAGCAACAGGCGAGAAGGTTACTTTGAATTTATGGCATATTCAGACTACAGATCCTATGCCAGGTATCATTGAGGACAGTATGAAACGTTTCTCAGCTGATAATCCAAATTATGAAGTTGTAGTAACCCCAATGCAGAATGATGCTTTCAAACAAAAGTTACAAATAGCAATGAGTTCAAATTCTACACCAGATATTTTCTCTCACTGGACAGGTGGTCCAATGAATGAATATGTTGAATCTGACAAAATAGTTGATTTAACATCTTATATGAATGAAAATGACTATAAGGGCCGCTTTATGGATGCTGCTATCAGTCAAGTTACTTATAAAGATAAATTATGGGCTGTACCAGTTGAGAATACTGCAGTAGCTATGATGTTCTACAACAAAGATTTATTTGCAAAATATAATCTTCAGGTTCCAAAGACAATTTCAGAACTTGAAAAAGTTGCTGATACATTAAAGGCAAATGGTATTATTCCTTTCTCATTGGCTAATAAGACTCAATGGACAGGTTCAATGTGGTATTGTTACCTTGTTGATCGTTACGGAAGTGCAGAAGCATTTAATAATGCTGCTAACCGTACTGGTTCATTTGAAAATGAGGCATTTACTCAGGCTGGTGCAAAACTACAGGAATGGGTAAAGAAGGACTACTTCAATAAGGGCTTCAATGGAACAGATGAAGACTCAGGACAATCACGTACACTCTTATATACAGATAAAGCTGCTATGACTCTTATGGGTTCATGGTTCCTTTCAACAGTTGGTGGTGAAAATAAAGAATTCTTAGATAAGGTTGGTTCATTTGCATTCCCAGCTGCAGAAGGTGGAAAAGGAGATCCTAATGCATGTCTAGGTACTGTTGGTGATAACTTCTATTCAGTAGCGTCAACTTGTAAGGACCCAGCTGGAGCATTTAAAGCTATCACTTACATGATAGATGATACAGCTGCTGCTAAACGTATTGAAGCTGGAAGAATACCACCATTAAAAGGTGTAACTGTTAGTGACCCACGTCTACAAGAAGTTTTAAATGCAGTACAAAAGGCTCCTACAGTTCAGTTATGGTATGACCAGTATCTATCACCTGAATTAGCTCAGCTTCACAAAGATACATCACAAGCATTGTTTGGATTATCAAAAACTCCAGAGCAAGTAAATAAAGAAATGGAAGCGCTTGCAGCAAAGAAGTAGAGATATCAATAAAGTCAATTATGCTGAAACCATAGCTGTCCAGGTGATTAGAATATTATGAGAGCTTTGGGGTATGGTTTCAGCAGGTTTTGAGTTTTTCAGGATGGTATAAGTCATGACTCAAACTATCTTAATAAACGGTTAAACAGACAGTTTATTATATTAATTGACTTAGTTAAATAGAAATGATTACCTCCATATAATTGGTTGGGTGCTTATGCGCGCATCATAAGTGTCCAATCAATTATTTTATCCAATGTCATATCCACAATTTTAGTTCAGCCAAGAAAGCTAAGTAATAAATTGTTGGGGCAAATGGATAATTGATTCTTAGATTAGTAGGTATATTTAATACGTGGATATCATTTATCGGGATATGATATTTCTAGTACTAATTACAACTGATAATCAGAATATTTATAAAATTTATGATATAGGAAGGGAAAATAAAAATGAACGCTACACGCTCACTGTCATACAATAAAAAAAGAAATACTGCTATTGTAGCTACTGTGTTTCTCATTCCAGTATTCTTCTTTATTACAGTTTTTATTATTTATCCTATAGCTGATTCATTTTGGTTAAGCCTTCATGAATGGAATGGTATCAGCTCTGATAGAAACTTTATTGGTATAGAAAATTGGAAAGTTCTACTAACTGATAGTGTTTTTTATAAAGCATTTTCAAACAACATTATTATTGTAATTCTTTCAATAATAATACAGCTGCCAATAGCTATGGCAATTGCTTTTTTTCTGGATGTTGGAGGTAAAAAGCTGAACTTCCTTAAAATGGTTTATTTTTTACCTATGCTTATGTCATCAGTTGCTGTTGGATTCTTATTCAGATATGCTTATGATCCGCAGTTTGGAATTATTAGTGCTATTGACACAATGCTTGGTGGCGAAGGTATGGTTGACCTGTTAGGCAATACTACATATGCTATTTATGCAGTAATTGCTGTTATATGTTGGCAGTTTATACCGTTCTATATGGTATATTTTTTAGCTGGCTTAAGCTCAATACCTGTTGAATTATATGAAGCTGCTATTATTGATGGAGCAACACGCGGCCAATATTTCTGGAAAATTGCACTTCCTAGTATGAAAGGTACTATAAAGAGCGCAGCGGTATTATCACTAGTTGGATCATTAAAATATTTTGATTTGATTTATGTTATGACTCAAGGCGGCCCTAATGGTGCCACAGAATTAATGGCTACTTACATGTATAAAAATGCTTTTCAGATAATGAAAATGGGGTATGGATCGACTGTAGCGTCAGCAATGTTTATCGTAATCACTACTATCGCATTATTGACTCTTAAGGCCATAAACGGAAAAGAGGAGGCTTAATGAGATGAAAAAGAAAAAAATTACTATTGGAAAAATTATAGCAGGAATACTTGCATTTATTTGGTTGTTAGTAACTGGAGCTCCTTTTTATTTTATGGTTGCATCAGCCTTTAAGGAGCAGTTTGAGTTGTTTACATCTGGAGTGTTTTCAGCGCCAAAGGGATTTTATTTGGATAACTTAAAGGAAGTTATTGAAAGTAATTTTCCTAGCTACTTGCTTAATAGCTTAACGGTAGTTGCAATTTCGCTTGTGCTAATTTTAATTACAGCCTCATTTGCATCTTATCCTTTTTCCAGATTTAAATTTAAATTTAACAAGCCATTGTTTGCTCTTGTAGTAGCAGCTATGGCAGTACCAATACATGTAACATTATTACCAGTATTTCAATTGACACAGAAAATAGGACTTTATGACAGTATATTTGGATTGATTGGGCCATATACAGCATTTAACCTCCCTATTTCTGTTTTTATACTAACCAGCTTTATGGCAGATATTCCAAAGGAGCTTGAGGAATCAGCGGAAATTGATGGTTGTGGTAAGTTCAGAACTTTTTTCAATATAATTCTCCCGCTATCTAAGCCGGGTTTAGCTACTCTTGCAATTTATAACAGTGTTAATATGTGGAATGAATTCAGCTTTGCACTTGTATTAACTCAGTCACCTAAAAGCAGAACATTACCACTTTCTATATGGGAGTATCAAGGACAGTATCAAGCTAATATACCATTGATAATGGCTGTTTTGACCTTCAGTGCTATACCGATGATTATAGCATTCGCAATAGGACAAGATAAATTAATAAAAGGAATGATGGCGGGAGCTGTAAAGGGCTAATTTTCGTAATAATTTATAAAATACAATATAGCGAGGCAAGAAAGAATTTCCTACTTTATAAGTGGCGGGTATCACTTTTGTTATCAGGCGGTGAGAATATCTCCCGCCTTGCGTACACGCTGCTGAATGTAATAGCTCGAAAATAAAGTATGTACGAACAAGGTGCATTTTCGAGCCACAAAAACCACAAGTGGTTTTTGACGGTGTATAAA
>JAEWZA010000494.1 GCA_023395575.1 Bacillota bacterium | reverse complement strand
AATAATTATATAAATTAATTCTTTGTTTTTGCCGTTAAGTAGAAAGTTATGCTTTGACGGCAAAATTTTTATATCTACTTAATAAATTGATTTCGGAAATACAATAAAATAGAATATATTAAATTTACTTTATAAACATAGGAATTCACGTAATTACAAGTGTTGTATGAGTAATTGTAATTTGAGCTTGAAGGAAGCTCTTTCTTTTTCTTTAAGCACAGGTTATAATTTATAAAGAAGAAATAGCTTTGTACAATATATGTATTAATAGTAATTAAATTACAGTGTCAATGGTGTTGAATTTTAGTTCGATAAAAAATGTGTGTTATCTATTAAATAGCGAAACAATGAAGCATGGATGCTGAATGTGAGCGACGCTATAATTAACTATGGATGAACCAGTACAAATTCAACAAATATCTTGGAAGTAATCCATTTAGATAAGCTTGTACGGGAGTACCAGTAAGCCAGTACTTTAAATTTACCTGCAAGGTTCATGAAATAATTAGCACAACGCGTTAAATTAAAGAATAAGCAGCTCTGGGGGGAAGTTATGAAGCAAACCGGAAGATTTTTTATTATATTTATTGCCCTTATGGTTTTATGGAATACTATTTTTATTAAGCCAATTAAGCTATTTACAGTATTTCTACATGAGCTTGGACATGCATTTATGGCTTTAGTTACAGGAACTAATATAACTGGCTTAAGAATTTATTTCAATGAGAGCGGATATGTAACTTCACTGCCAAATGATTTGTTATCTTCCTTTTTAATAGCAAATGGAGGATACTTAGGAAGTGTTGTTTTTGCAATTTGCATACTACTTCTCAGAAACACTAGATTCAAAAAGTACATAATTGGGGTTATAGCAATTATTTTTCTTGCAGTAACCTTTAAATTTTCAGGCATTATTTCGTTTACAATGCTGTATTCAATAATATTTGCAGCATTTGCATTAGTTATCTATATGATTCAAAATGAAAAATTAAATGATTGGGTAATTGAGATTATAGGTATTGGAAGTATTACATATGCAATTTATGACACCTTTGTAGATACTATTTTAATGCAGATAAATTATCAGTTTGGATTATTCAGATTGGGTGAAATGCCTAAGACAGATGCTGTGCAATTGGCTCAATTAACACATATTCCCGCTATAGTATGGGGTGTTGTTTGGCTGGCAGTAGCTATATTTGCAATATACAGAACCTTATTTCGAAAGAGAAATAGTAGGTCAAGAAGAAGGGAATAAAATCGGAGGGCAAAAAGCATGGACGACAAAAATAGCAAATTACAATTGATGAAAGAGAAGATTGAAATATTAAATGAGGCCGCGAAGGCATATTATCAAGAAAATACTGAAATTATGCCTAACATAGAATATGACAGGCTTTATGATGAATTATTGGAGCTTGAAAAAGAGACTGGCATTGTGCTATCCAACAGTCCATCAATTCACGTAGGATATGAATTACTGAGCAATTTACCAAAGGAACGACATGAAAAAGCTATGCTATCCCTTGATAAAACAAAAGAAGTTAGTACTTTGAAGGAGTGGCTTGGACAGCAAAAGGGTGTGCTTTCATGGAAGTTGGATGGATTAACCATAGTATTGACTTATGAGGAAGGTAAACTTGTAAAGGCTGTTACTAGAGGAAATGGTGAGGTTGGTGAGGTAATAACAAATAACGTAAGGGTGTTTACAAATATCCCTCTTAATATCGAATACAAAGGAAACTTGATATTGAGAGGTGAGGCAATAATCCGATATTCTGATTTTGAGAAAATAAACAGTCAAATAGAGGATGTTAATGCAAAATATAAAAACCCTAGAAACCTTTGCAGTGGTTCTGTTAGACAGCTGAACAATAAGGTTACTTCTGAGAGGAATGTACATTTCTTTGCTTTTTCTTTAGTAAAAACAGATACTTTAGAATTTGAGAACTCAAGAATGGCGCAGATGAATTGGTTGAAAAGCCAAGGATTTGATGTTGTTGAGTTTAGAGAGGTTAACTCAAGCAATATTGAAGACACTATTTTATGGTTTGAACAAAGTATTCCAGAGAATGATTTTCCTTCTGATGGGTTAGTGTTAATGTTTGATGACATTAAGTATGGAGAGGGTCTGGGTTCAACTGCAAAATTCCCTAGAGATTCTATTGCTTTTAAATGGCGCGATGAAATAAAGGAAACAAAGCTGCTGGATATTGAGTGGAGTGCTTCTAGAACAGGCTTAATTAACCCAATAGCAATATTTGAGCCAGTTGAACTTGAAGGAACAACAGTAAGCAGAGCTAGCCTGCACAACATCAGTATTATGGAGGGGCTAGAGCTTGGAATTGGAGATATGATTCAGGTATATAAGGCAAATATGATTATTCCTCAGATATCTGAGAATTTAACTAGAAGCGGTATGGTGGATACGCCAAAAACTTGTCCTGTCTGTGAAGGATATACCGAACTAAAGCAGGAAAGCGGTGTTAAATTCTTATACTGCCCAAATGAAGAATGTCTTGCTAAGCAGATAAAGGCGTTTACTCATTTTGTCAGCAGAGATGCAATGAATATTGAAGGTTTGTCAGAGGCGACAATAGAAAAGCTTATATCAAAGGGCTTAGTTAAGGAATTTGCAGACATTTTCCGTTTAGATAGATATAAAGAAGAAATTGTGAATATGGAAGGTTTTGGTGAGAAATCTTTTAACAAATTAATTGCATCCATCAATAAAGCAAGAAATACAAGCACAATCAAGCTCCTTTATAGCTTGGGAATTTCAAATGTTGGACTGTCAAATGCAAAGCTTATATGCAAGAATTTTAAGTATGACTGGGAGCAAATTGCTTGTGCTCAGTATGAGCAATTGATTGAAATTAATGGTATTGGTGATATAATGGCTCAGTCATATGTTAAATTTTTTAAGGATGAAAAAAAGCAGGTTATAATAGCAGATTTACTTAATGAAATAGAGCTAGAAAGCGTCAAATCATCGGAGGCAGAGCTGATATTTGAGAATATTAACTTTGTTATAACAGGCTCAGTTGAACAATTTAAAAACAGAGATGAAGTAAAGGATATAATTGAAGAACGAGGTGGGAAGGTGACGGGTTCTGTCACTTCAAAAACTAATTACTTAATAAATAATGATAATTTGTCAGGTTCCTCAAAGAATAAAAAGGCAAAGGAGCTAGGAATAAGCATTATTACTGAACAACAATTTGTTGATTGGCTGAATAATGGCATAGTGCCCTAATATTTCAACTTTCCAAATAAAAGCTCAAATACTTAACTTTATCAATATTTTGTATTTTACTATTATAATTTCTATTAAAAAATGGAGTGCCGTAATTAGCGGCACTCCTGTAAAAAGACTGTTGGAATATTTAATTTAATGCTTTGAAGCTTGACCAGAGGGGGTATTGTTTACTCAAGCTTCTTCAAAATATTCAGCGTTGTATATATAGAATTTGTAAATTCTTCCATTTCTTCGATAGTAAGTTCATTTAGTTTGCTAACTAAATTTTTTATAAGCTGCTCTTTTTCAAATGAAATAAAATTATTACCTATTTCTGTCAAGCGAATCAAAACTAATTTCCTATTACTTTCATCGTAAAAACGCTCAACATAGCCTGATGTTACCAATGGAGCAACAGCCCTGGTGGCTTGTTCGTGAGATGAAGCTATATAAGAAGCTATTTGTGACATATTTAAGCTTGGTTTACCTATCAGTGAAAATAAAATAAATAACTGAGTTTTAGTAAGATGTGAATGTTTTATGTCAATTGAGTTTAGTATAATTTTTTGACATTTGGGAAATATTTCAAATAAAGAAATGATTGCATTTTCAGTTTCTAAACTGTTCATATAAATTACATTCCTTTCGCTTAATTTAGGCACAAATAGTAATTAAGACTACATGCAAACAGCTTTTAGTTATTATGTATAAGCCAATATATAATATAAAATATAAGTCTAAGTAATCAATTACTAATTATAAATAAACATTTGATTAATGTCAAATATTTATAAAAATCAAAAGTTGACAATAATCAAACAATAAAGTATATTAAATTTATAAACTATACTTGGAATATTTAAACAAAGGAGGAGATAAATATGACTAATACAAAAAAGAGCTTTGATTCATATTCAGATAGCATGGCAGAAGTTTGTAAAAAAAATTGTAATATAGATAGCAGTCTGTATGATGAATACGGTGTAAAAAAGGGACTTAGAGATAAAGATGGAACTGGAGTTCTGGCAGGCTTGACAACAATTTCTGATATACAAGCATATAAAGAAGTTGATGGAAAGAAGGTTCCTTGCGAGGGTAAGCTTACATATAGAGGCTATAGTGTTACTGATATAGTTAAAGATTTTGTAGCAGATAAACGTTATGGTTTTGAAGAAACGACTTATTTGCTTTTGTTTGGAAATCTTCCGGATGATGATCAGCTTGAAGAATTTAGGTCTGTTATGGCAAAATGCCAGACATTACCTACAAATTTTGTTAGAGATGTTGTAATGAAGGCACCAAGCAAAGATATTATGAATTCATTAAGCAAGAGCATTCTTACACTTGCATCATATGATGACAAATCTGAAGATTTATCTATTTCCAATGTTTTAAGGCAGTGCATGATGCTTATCAGTACTTTCCCAATGTTGGCTGTATACGGCTATCATGCATATAATCATTATGTTCGTCATGGAAGCTTTTATATTCATAGACCTGATAAGAGTTTGTCTACAGCTGAGAATATTCTGCGAATGCTTAGACCTGATATGAAATACACTGAGCTAGAAGCTAGAGTTCTAGATATTGCATTAGTGCTGCATATGGAGCATGGTGGTGGTAATAACTCTACTTTTACAACACATGTTGTAACTTCATCTGGTTCAGACACATATGCAGTAATTGCTGCGGCACTTTCTTCATTAAAAGGACCAAAACATGGCGGTGCAAATATTAAAGTTGTTGAAATGATGAATGATTTAAGAAAAAATGTTTCAGATATTAGTGACGAGCAGGAAGTAAAAGGATATTTAGAGAATATTCTTTGTAAAGAGGCTTTTGACAAAAAAGGTCTTATATATGGCATGGGTCATGCTGTTTATTCACTATCAGATCCTAGAGCAACTATATTTAAAGGCTTTGTTGAAGAATTAGCAGAGCAAAAAGGGCGAGACGAAGATTTCAAGCTGTATTCAATGGTGGAAAAACTTGCTCCGCAGGTGATTGCAAAAGGCAGAAAGATTTACAAGGGCGTGAGTGCCAATGTAGACTTTTATAGCGGATTTGTGTATAGTATGCTAGATATTCCACTTGAATTATTTACACCTATATTTGCAATGGCGAGGATAGTGGGATGGAGTGCGCACCGTATAGAAGAATTAATAAATGTAGACAAGATTATAAGACCGGCTTATACAGCTGTTGTTCCAGAAAGAGAATATTTACCAAGAAAATAAGTGTAAATTATTAAATATATTATAAAAGTATATGCAGATGTGTTTTTTGAAACCCCTTAATACAATGAATTTTAATATTTATGTTTAATTATAGTAACAAGTGGTAATAATGTAATATTGAATAAATTAAGGAGGCAGTTTATTATGAAAAAAGAACCCAAGTTTTATATTTGCAAGCATTGTGGAAATTTAGTTACATTTATAAATGCATCAGGTGCCCAACTTACATGTTGTGGTGAAAAAATGTCTGAAATTTCGCCAAACACCGTTGATGCAGCAGTTGAAAAGCATGTTCCTGTGGTGATTGTGGATGGAAATACTGTTACCGTTGAGGTGGGAAGTGTAGAACATCCTATGGTTCCTGAGCATTTTATTCAATGGATTTATATAGAAACAGATAAAGGATTTCAAATTAAATATTTAGAACCATCAGAAAAACCAAAAGCAGTATTTACATTAAATGGAGAAAAGCTCATAGCTGCCTATGAATATTGTAATCTTCATGGTTTGTGGAAAAAGGAAGCCTAATTTTAAAGACCAGACTTTCCAAAATAAAGAATATTCCAGCAAACTTTTTATACTAACTTAACTTGTTAGTGCTAATTTATTATGAACTGAGTTTGCAGGTAAACTAATTACTGCTTATACTTTTGAATGAGTACAACTTAGATAAATGAGATGCTTGGTAGTAACTCATTTATCTAAGTTTGTATGGAAAAGTACCAGTAAACCAGTACTATAATTTTACCCTGCAAGGTTAACAAAATAATTAGCATAATGCGTTAACTAAACATTGATAAGGTAATACAATATATATTTTTGAGAAAGTTAAATTAATAACTTGTTTTTTATTGTAAAGCTATTAAAAAAAGAGTAATCTATATAAAGGTTCAAAATATTAATGCTTCTAATGTAGGCGTGGGAGGAACTTATGAATCAAAATGCATTTTGGAATCTTTCTTATGGTGTTTATATTATTACTGTATGGGACGGTGAACGCCCAACGGGTTGTACTGCAAATTGTGTTATGCAGATTACAGCTGAACCTCCTACTATAGCTGTCAGTATAAATCATGATAATTATACTAATCAATGTATTAATAAGACGGGCAGATTTGCTATTTCAATTTTAGCATACAATTCAGATCCATCAATTATTGGTACCTTTGGTTTTAGAACTGGTAAGGAAGTCAATAAATTTGATAATGTCAAATTTGAAAAGCTTGCAGAAATGCCGATAGTAAAGGATGGATGTGCTTATATAACCTGTGAGGTTATTAATAAGATGGAAACAGATACGCATACTGTTTTTTTAGGTAAGGTTTTAGATGCTGATATACTTTCAAATGAAGAGCCTATAACTTATTCTTATTATCATAAGGTTTTAAAGGGTAAGAGTCCCAAGAATGCTCCAACATATATTGCTGATGACAAAAAAGAAAATACAGACAGCGAACAAGAGAAGTCTGAAAAATACGTTTGCAGCATTTGTAAGTATGAATATACAGGAGACATTCCCTTTGAGGAATTACCCGAGGATTATAAATGTCCAGTATGCGGACAACCAAAATCAGTATTTAAAAAGCTAGTATAAATAAATAAGGTTTTCTGAAATAGACTGTTAGAATATTTCGGAAAACCTTTTATTATAGGCTTATACTTTGAATGTTAGCAAGCTCTAATTATTTAGCAACTTTTGTAGCTGAAATTGGAGATGTGGCAACAAACCATTGATAAAAATCTCTACAATAATACTTATTATGTACGAAAGTTGAAGTATATATGTTTAGTGCTTACCAGAAAACATGTTTATTTGCCAATTAATGTATCTTGCTTTAAGATATGTTCTACAAGCCATGTAGTTAAAAAATCAAGTAGCTGTAATAGAGCATCTTTTTGATCTGCATCAATATGCAAAGAATCAATGCTATTTATTTTTTCAATAAAATCATTGTGCGCTACCTTCTGTAATAAAAATTTTTTGCATCCAATGCTTTTCATATATTCTTCTTCGTGATTAAAATGGTATTTTGTATATTCTTTTAAATCATTGATTACCTTCAATATATAGTCGTACTTATCTTCTATAAATTGGTTTGTCAACAAATCATAACATTCATTTGCTATAGCAAATAGTTTTGTATGCTCTTCATCAATAAAATCAATTCCCGTAAAATATTCTGGTTTCATTTCATACATAGTCATCCCACCTATCCTGTTAAGTATTTTATAAAATTATGTATGCCTAATTTGCTTTTCTAAATGTTATATCACATATTAAAAAATTAATTTTAGGCGATGGAGTAATGCACTAAAATATTATTCTAGAGACACTGCATTGTATCATGCTAGATTAGTAGTAAAAATACTACTTTATGATATTAAAAGACTTATACCATTTTATTTTACACTATATTAGTAGTTTTTGTAAAGTTACTTGATAGATAAAATAGGAATTATAAATTTGTAACATTATAAATATTGGTATTGTACTATTAATTTAAGAAAAAATCATTTGAATTCAAGATGAATTATGGTAATATTAATTATAAAAATCAACTAAATATGAGGTTAACGGACCTATAAGGCAGACAATTAAAGTCTCTTTATAGGTTCTATTTTTTGGGGCTATTTTAATGGCAGTGCTTGGTGGTGCATTTCTTTTAGCTCTAAAATGCAATTTATACTATAAATTATATGAAATATTTATAGTATAAATGCAATGTGTTAGATGGTAGCATTTAGTTGTAACATAGAGTAATTTACAATTATAGCAGATTTGGTTTCAGGGGGTAAAAGATGCGGCAATCAATAGCACTAAATACTAAGAATGTTAAGATATTAAAGAAAAGGAAAAATGCTGAAGGAAAAAAAATGTTCCTTTACATATTACCATTTTTAATTCTATCCTTTGCGTTTTCATATTTTCCATTATACGGTTGGGTTTATGCTTTCTTTGATTATAAACCGCCGCTGAACTTATCGCAATGTGATTTCGTAGGGCTCAAGTGGTTTAAAATGCTGTTTACCAATCCTACACAGATGAAACAACTTGCAAAAGTAATGATAAATACCTTTGCCATAAGTGGTTTGGGGCTGGCAACTTCATTTTTGCCTGTATTTTTTGCCATTTTACTGAATGAAATTAAAGTTAAGTGGTTTAAAAAAACAGTTCAGACTTTAACTACACTTCCTAACTTTATCAGTTGGGTTATGGTATTTTCAGCAGCATTTAGCTTGTTTTCCGCGACTGGTATGGTAAATTCCCTTTTGACAGACTTGGGAATTATTACAGAGCCAATTAAGTTCTTAGACAGTGATTCCCACACATGGCTCGCTATGCTTCTTTGGAGCACTTGGAAGGGCTTGGGCTGGGGAGCCATTATGTATCTTGCAGCAATCGCCGGTATAGATCAGGAGTTGTATGAGGCGGCAAGGGTTGACGGTGCAGGCCGCTTTAAGTTGATGAGACATATTACACTTCCAGCCTTGCTGCCTACCTTCTTTGTATTGGCAATGCTGTCGATAGCTAATTTCCTTAACAATGGATTGGATCAATACTATGTGTTCCAAAATTCATTTAATAGACAACATATTCAGGTTCTCGATTTATATGTATACAATATTGGAATAGGCGGAGGGCAGAGTCCTTCGCTGGCAACGGCGATAGGTATGTTAAAGAGTGTTGTCAGCATTACACTTTTAGCAGGCGTAAACTTATTATCTAAGAAGGTACGCGGTGAATCTATTATCTAGCAGTACAAAGTCAAATATTATGGGCTAAATATTTGCTGATATCTATGGTAAAAATTTGTTTTTCTAGCTAAGCATAAAACAAATCCAGAATAATTCTAGAAAGGAAATGTGATGAAATCAATGTCTAAAAACAATGAACTTACAACAAGTGATATATTATTTACAGTTGCAAATTATACTATATTTACCATAATTACAGTAATATGTATATATCCTTTTTATTACTTGCTTATTAATACAATTAGTGCAAATGACTTAAGTGCAAATGGTGCAATTAATTTCTTGCCTAAACAGATACATATGAGAAATTACATAGAAGTATTCAAATTAAAAGGGTTACTACCTGCTGCTGGCATATCTTTAGCAAGAACAGCAATCGGAACTTCATTAACTGTATTGGTTTCTGGATTTTTAGGGTTTATGTTTACCCAGAATAAAATGTGGGCTAGAAAGTTTTGGTACCGTTTTATTATTATTACCATGTATTTCAATGCCGGATTGATTCCAATGTTTATAACCATGAATACTTTACATCTTACCAATAATTTTTTAGTATACATTCTTCCAGCTATTGTACAGCCCTTTAATATTATACTTGCAAAAACTTATATAGAATCTATACCCACTTCACTACAGGAAGCTGCAGAGATGGATGGCGCAGGTATTGTTACTGTGTTTAGAAAAGTCATTCTGCCAACCAGTAAACCCATTTTGGCTACTATTGCAATCTTTTCAGCCGTTGCACAATGGAATTCCTTTCAGGATACTTTGATTTATGTGACGGATCAAAAATTATATTCTTTACAATATTTGTTGTATTGCTATATCAATCAGGCAAATTCTTTGAAAGCATTGATTATGAACAGTATTGGGTCTTCCAACAATTTAATGATATTAGCAACTCAGCAGACGCCTACTTCTATCCGAATGACAGTAACTGTTATTGTAGTATTGCCAATATTATTTATTTACCCAATTTTCCAGAAATATTTTGTAAAAGGAATTATGATTGGGGCGGTTAAGGGCTAGTACAGAGCAAAACAAAATAAATGGACATTATTTATTTTGCTAATTATAAGTATTTTTATTAAAGTGGGAGGATTAAGAAATGAAAAAGAAGTTATTGAGTGTGTTACTATCTGGAATACTAATTACATCAGTGCTTGTTGGCTGCGGTGATAAGCCTGCAAAAGATGCAGGAAACAGTAC